>JASGDB010000112.1:0-9687 GCA_049841315.1 Bergeyella sp.
ATCACCGGCATCAAAGCATTTTTGCAAACACCTTACGACGGACACACGATAGAACCGCTTTTGGAACAAATGGAAGCAAACAACCAGAAACTTCCCGAAGAACTGGTTTACGACCGAGGCGGAAAAGGGAAAACGGAGATAAAAGGCGTAAAAATATCCATTCCATCGCCACCCAAAAAGAGTGACACCGCTTATCAAAAAAGAACAAAACGCAGCAAATTCAGAACCAGAGCGGCAATAGAGCCGATTATTGGGCACTTGAAAACGGACTTTAGGTTGGCACAAAATTACTTTTGGGGTGAAACAGGGCCACAAATCAATGCGTTTCTATCAGCAACCGCTTGGAATCTGAAAAAGATGATGGAAATCCTAAAGCAAAATCTTTTGGACTATTTTTTATCCATCATATTCCGACTAAATTTGCTCCCGAATTTTGCTTTCGTAAATTAAAATGGGGTATTATAAGGAGCGACTCTTTAAGATAAAGATCGATAATTTCAAATGCTTTCTGTTCGTCTTCCAAATTCACTTGCAGTTTCAGGGAAGTTGCCGTAGGGGTTGTTGTAAATGTCATGTATGCATTTTGTCTGAAATTTACAATTCCGGCTTCGTCTAATTTTGACTTTATCAACTGAATTTCAGCCGGATTATCACTCTCAAAAACGCTTACTCTTGTTTGTCGTTCCATATTTTACAAATTTTTAAGACAACTAATTTAGTAATTTTGAGTGGGAAATCACAAATCCCGATGTTAAATTTTTTGAATTGGGCATATAATTGATATTTGTAAAACATCAATAGGAATGGGCTTTAGCCCATTTATAAAAGAGGCAATAGCAAAAAGGCTTTAGACAAAATTTAATTTATATTTTGATTAGTTCGAGCAAATTGGTTTTTTCAATAATACTTAAACGCCTAATTCAATAAATTTTATTCAAAGCGTTTTCTATCTTCTGCAATGCAAGGTCGATTTCCTCCTTAGAAACGGTAAGATGCGGCCGGAATCTCAGTGAAAATGTTCCACATCCCAAAATAATCATTTGGTCTTTGTACAGCTCGCTTTGCAGTTTATCGCGGTCTTCGGTTGTCGGCAGGTCTATTGCGCACATCAGCCCTTTTCCTCTCGCATTTGACAGTTTTTCCGGATATTTTTCCGCCAGTTTTTCCAATCCCATGAGAAGATGAGCTCCGGCTTCATTGACATTGTTGATGATATTTTCTTTTTCAATAACTTCGAGAATCAGCTTAAAGCGAAGCATATCGATAAAATTACCTCCGAAAGTGGAATTGATTCTCGAACTTTCCCTGAAAACATTGTTCGGGATTTCATCAAATTTTTCTTTATTGGCAAGGATTCCGCACACCTGAGATTTTTTCCCGAAAGAAATCACATCAGGAATCACGCTGAAATGCTGAAATGCCCACATTTTTCCCGTCATTCCGATTCCGGTCTGCACTTCATCGAAAATCAGAAGCACTTCATTTTCATCGCAGATTTTTCTCAGTTCCACGAAAAATTCATCACGGAAATGATGGTCTCCGCCCTCTGCCTGAATCGGTTCGATGATAATGCACGCCACCTTGTCAGGATTGGAAATAATCGCCTCCTGAATGTTGAGCAACGCAATTCTTTCGTTTTTAATGGTTTCTTCAAGGTTTTCTTTTGTCAGCGGAAAATGCAGTTTCGGATTTAGGATTCGGGGCCAGTTGAACTTCGGGAAATATTGATGTTTTCGAGGGTCAGCCGTGTTGGTAAGGCTAAGCGTATAACCGCTTCTTCCGTGAAATGACTGTTTGAAATGAATACAGATTCCGGCTTCTTCCTCGATTCCTTTTTCAAAATTTTTACGGGTTTTCCAGTCGAAACAGGCTTTCATTGCGTTTTCCACAGCCAAAGTTCCTCCTTCGATGAAAAAAGCGTATTGGAGTTCTTTCGGAATGGCAACTCTTTCAAAGGTTTCCACAAATTCTGCATATTCTTCGGAATACACATCAGCCAGCGTAGGTTTGTTAATTGCCATTTTCCCTAACCAGCCGGATTTTTCGACAAGGTAAGGATGATTGTATCCAATGGAAGCCGAAGCAAACATGGAAAACATATCCAGAAATTCGTTTCCGGTAATTTTATCGTGAATCCACGAGCCGTGGGATTTCTCCATATCCATGACAAAATCAAATCCGTCGGAAAGAATATGCCTGGACAATGCTGCTTTTACTTTATTGATAATTTCGGGTTTTGAGGCGATTGCGTCGTTCATGATTTGGGGTTTAAGGTTTAAAGTTCAAGGTTGGTTATCTTCATATTTCCATCTTCCAGTCATTATAAATCAAATTTCCCCCTTTGGGGGTTAGGGGGCTACAAATCAAATTTAATTCCCTGCGCCAAAGGCAGTTCCGTTGTATAATTAATCGTATTGGTCTGTCTTCTCATATAATATTTCCAGACATCCGAACCGGATTCCCGTCCGCCTCCGGTTTCTTTTTCACCGCCGAAAGCACCGCCGATTTCCGCACCGGAAGTTCCGATATTCACATTGGCAATTCCGCAGTCCGAACCGGCATGGGAAAGGAATAATTCTGCTTCTCGAAGATTCTGTGTCATAATCGCGGAACTCAAACCTTGCGGAACATCGTTCTGAATTTCAATGGCTTCGTCTAAATTTTTGTATTTAATTAAATAAAGAATCGGGGCGAAAGTTTCGTGCTGAACAATTTCATAAGAATTTTTCACTTCTGCGATACATGGTTTCACATAACAGCCGGATTCGTAATTTTTGCCTTCCAAAATTCCACCTTCAACCACAAATTTTCCGCCTTCTTTTTTGCACTTTTTGATGGATTCCAGATATTGTTTCACCGCAGATGTATCGATAAGCGGTCCGACATGATTATTCTGGTCGAGAGGATTTCCTATTTTCAGTTGAGAATAGGCTTTTACCAATCGGTTTTTCACTTCATCGTAAACAGATTCGTGAATGATTAACCGCCTTGTAGAAGTGCATCTCTGTCCGCAAGTTCCGACTGCACCGAAAACAGCACCGATAATCGACATATTGAGGTCTGCATTTTCAGTAATGATAATGGCATTGTTTCCGCCCAATTCCAAAATGGATTTTCCGAAACGTTCCGCCACATTTTTCCCGACAATCCGCCCGACTTTCGTAGAACCCGTGAAAGAAATCAAAGGCACATTTTTGTCATTTACTAATTTTTCGCCGATTTTATGGTCGCCGACAATCATTCCTGAAATTCCTTCCGGCATTTTATTTTCCCTTAAAACTTCTGCAATAATATTCTGACAGGCAATAGCGCAGAGGGGCGTTTTCTCGGACGGTTTCCAAACGGTTACATTTCCGCAAATCCATGCCAGAGCCGTATTCCACGACCAAACGGCAACCGGAAAATTGAAAGCAGAAATTATTCCCACAATCCCCAGCGGATGATATTGTTCGTACATTCGGTGTCCCGGTCTTTCCGAATGCATCGTAAAACCGTGAAGTTGGCGCGAAAGTCCCACTGCAAAATCGCAGATGTCAATCATTTCCTGCACTTCGCCAAGTCCTTCTTGAAGTGATTTTCCCATTTCATACGATACTAATTTTCCCAAATCTGCTTTGTATTCGCGCAGTTTCATTCCGAATTGTCGCACCAGCTCTCCTCTTTTAGGAGCGGGAATCTTTCTGAAATCGGCGAAAGCCTGTTTTGCGGTTTTTATTACCGTATTGTAATCTTTTACTGTACCGGAATTGATTTTGGCAATCAGTTTTCCGTCCGTCGGCGAATAAGATTCGATGGCCGTTCCGCCGGCAAAAAATTTTCCTCCAGTGGAAACACCGTCGTTAACTTCTTTTATTCCAAGGTTTTTCAGGGATTTCTCAATTCCGTAATCGTTTGGTTTCTTAGCCATAAAAAGTATTTTGGGTTGAGCTTAAAGATAAGAAAGTATTCCGAAATGGTCAAAAAATAGTTTTGAAAATCAAATTATAATGTTCTTTTGTCTTGAAACAAAAGAACCAAAAGTTCAAGAGTGGAAACTCCGGCTAAAATTTCCAAAACTCGAGCGGAACGATAAATTTAGTCGCATAACCTAAATTTCACCCGCTCTCAAACAATGGAAATTTTTTAACGGAAATTCTTTAAAATTTCTTAACGCCTCCGCTTCCGAGGTCTTCATATAAAATCCATTATCAATTTTAAACTATGTGATATAATATTTAAGTTTGCTGAATTATTTAGAATGAAAATAAATTACTATTTTCGCAGAGACTAAAAACAAGGAATGGAAAACAACAAACCGCTTACGGAAACTACTGTTGGTGAAGAAAAATCAAACCGATGGAAGAAAATGCTGAAAAAATTCGGAATTGGAGGAATTATTTTTTTTTCGGTAAAAGGAATTATCACTTCCACCCTGATTTATTTTTTAGGAAAAAATTTTTGGGAAGTGATTAAAGACTACGTTACGGCGTGGTTCAACTGATTTTTTTGGAAATCAGGTATTCCACATTTTTTTAACATCTTCGCCGAAATAAGCTGCAGAAAATTCACCTTTATATTCCACTCAGACCTTTCCATTAGCCCTTCAAATAATTTGTAAACCACTGAAAGTGTTGTTTTTGAAGATATAGGGTTTTTAATTCAAAATCTCCTGCAATTCCAGCCACCTCATTTCACAATTTTCCAATTTTTCCGAAATATTTTCCAAATCTGATGAAAGCAATGAAATTTTCTCGTAGTCGCTTTCGTTATTGAGTTTTTTTAAAATTTCGTTCCGTTGCTTTTCCAATTCCGGGATTTCTTTTTCGATTTGTTCGAGTTCTCGCTGTTCTTTGAAACTAAGTTTTTTCTTAGAAGCCCCAAACCCCAAAGGGGCTTTTTGCTCCGCTGATTTTTCTTTTTCAGATTGATTTGCGGTTTTCAGCCCCCCTCCTTTGGAGGGATTAGGGGAGGCTCGATATTCCGAAAAATTCCCCATAAAATCCCGTATTTTTCCCTCTCCCTCAAAAGCCAGAACGTGGTCTACAATTCTGTCCATAAAATAACGGTCGTGCGAAACGATAATCAGACAGCCCTGAAAATTCTGTAAAAAGTTTTCCAAAACCGTTAAAGTCGGCAAATCCAAATCGTTGGTCGGCTCGTCAAAAATCAGGAAATTAGGGTTTTGATACAAAACATACATTAAATGCAAACGCCGTTTTTCTCCGCCCGAAAGTTTGGAAATCGGGGAATACTGAGTTTGGTCATCAAACAAAAACAACCGCAAAAACTGCGATGCAGAAATGGTTCTTCCATTTGCCAAAGGAAAATTTTCGCCAACTTCTTTGATGAAATCAATCACTCTTTCATCTTCCTTGTAAGTCAAACCTTTTTGTGAAAAATATCCGAATTTTATGGTTTCTCCGGTTTCGATTTCTCCCGAATCTTTCGGCTCAAAACCCTGAATAATATTGAGTAAAGTCGATTTTCCCGCTCCGTTTTTCCCTACAATTCCTACTTTTTCTCCTCTTTGAAATTGATAACTGAAATCTATCAGCAAAACATTATCGCCGTAACTTTTATTGATATTTTTCAGTTCCAGAATCTTTTTTCCCAATCGTTTCATTTCAAAATCCAGTTCCAAAGCATCTTTTCGGGTGTTGGTTTTCGCTGTTTTTTCGGTTTCGTAGAATGCGTCAATTCTCGATTTTGATTTTGTGGTTCTCGCTTTCGGCTGTCTTCGCATCCATTCCAGTTCCTTTCGGTAGAGGTTGTTGGCTTTGTCAATCGTGGCGTTCAGATTGTCTTCGCGAATCATTTTATTTTCGAGATAAGTGGCGTAACTTCCGTTGTGAACGTAAAGATTTTTGTCCTCCATTTCCCAAATCATATCGCAAACGGAATCCAGAAAATAACGGTCGTGCGTTACCAAAAGCAGCGTAATTTTCGCTTTTGAAAGGTAATTTTCCAGCCATTCCACCATTTCCACATCGAGGTGGTTGGTCGGTTCGTCCATTATCAGAAGTGTATGGCGGTGTTCGGCTCTGGTTTCCGTGAGTAATTTTGCCAAAGCCACTCTTTTAATTTGTCCGCCGGAAAGTGTTCCCATTTTTGCGGAAACGTCCGAAATTTTCAGTTGGGAAAGGAATTGTTTCATTTCATTTTCCAAATCCCACGCTTTCTGGTTTTCCATTTCGGCAATGGCTTTTTCCATTTCGTCGGGATTTTGGGAAATCAGCGATTGGTGGTATTTTTTCAGTGCCTGAATCGGTTTGGAATCCAAAGTCATCATAAATTCTTCCACCGAAAGTTCGGGATTGAAATCAATTTCCTGGTCAAACAAAACCACCTGAATATCTTTATTAAACACCACATTTCCACTGTCGGCAATTTCTTTTCCCATTAAAATTTTGAGCAGCGTGGATTTTCCGCTTCCGTTTTTGGCAACAATGGCGATTTTGTCGCCCTCGTTCACATTGAAAGAGATATTTTCAAACAAAACTTTGATGCCATAAGATTTGGTAAGGTTTTCTGCGGAGATGTAATTCATTTTTATAAGCGATGAATGATAAGCGATGAATGATAATTGGGTGCGAAAATACGGAAATGATGATTGATAAAAGAATTTTGATGTTACATCAAAAAAATAAAAACCACTTTAAGGCGGTTTTGTTTAAAATAAATCGGAATGCGTACCTGTATTGGTAAACAAAAGAATAAGTTCGGTATCATTTTGCTGCCAAATCAAAAGCCAGTCGGATTTTATGTGACATTCCCAACAACCTGCGTAATTTCCGGAAAGTTTATGAGGTTTGTATTTCGGCGGTAAAGTGCCGGTTTCGGCTAAAATGCTCATCACTTCTTTGAGCAGAGAAATATCATAACCTCGTTTGATGCATTTTTTGACCTCTTTATCAAACTGTTTTGTGGTTACAATTTCGTACATAAAAAATTATTTTGCAATCTTTTTAAAATAATCTTCTACGCTTTTATGTTTGGTTACTTTCCCATTCCGTGCTTCTTCCAAAGAAATTTCAATGGCATTTTTCGCTTCCACTTTTTTGAACGTGCCAATAGACAGCAAAAAATCCAGTGCTTTTTTTGCTATCGTATTTTGGGAGTCATATTCCAAAGTGATTCGTGCCATATCGTAAATATTGTATTCACAAAAATACAAAATCTTTTGAAAAGAAAAATGTGATGATTGATAAATGATTTGCGAAAATACGGAAAATAAAACTCTTAATCCAGCGTCATCCTCTTCAAACGCCACAAACTTCCGTTAAAAATATCCAAATCCACTTTTGTATTAATCCCATGAACAATTCCGTTTTCCGTGAACTGCCAGAAATCCCAGTCGTCATCAGGTGAAGGCTGCGGAACATCATTGTAATTGGCGAGCCAAAGCGGATAATCGTCGAATTCGCCTTTCAGATAGTCTTTGTAATAATGGTAATAGGTGTAAATAATGGGTTTTTCGCCGTATTTTTCTTCGATGATTTTGCACCAGATTTTTAAATTTTCAATTAAAATTTCCTTACTTTTTCTCCTCGGAATTTTTTCAATATCCAGAATCGGAGGCAAATCTCCGCTTTCCAATTTTACGTTTTCCAGAAAATTATTGGCTTGAAGAACAGGGTCTTCATCTGCACGGTAAAAATGATATGCTCCCCGAATTTTTTCATGTTTTTTGGCGAGTTTCCAAAATTCGTCAAAATGCTTATCGGCACTTCGGTTTCCCATAGTTGCCCGTAAAACCACAAAATCAATGGGAATAGCACCGTTTGCGATGCTCAGGCTGTCCCATTTTATATCTTCTTTACGCTGATAATGCGAAATATCGATTCCGAAAGTTTTATCGTTGTATTCCGTGATGATTTTATTGATTCTTTTGGTTTCAAATTCGGAGTTGGACAATTTTTTATGCTCGAATTTATTGAAATACATGGCATAGTAAAACGCAATTTTGTTTTTCAGGTAAAATCCCGTAAACAGCAATGCAACGGCAAGAATCCCCAATAGGATATACCGTTTCAGAAGGAAATTTTTTCTCCTTTTTTTATGAATTTTCTGTGAAATTTTTCGGGTGGTTTTCCTTTTTGCCATAAAGTGCAAAAATAAGGGATAATTCTTTATCGTGTTATCTTATTTTTATTATTTGTACCATAGAAAATTCTTTTTCCCGACATCGGAATTTTAGTATTTTTACTCCCGTGAAAGTCAAAATAATTCATTTCCTTACAGAGGACCAGTATCTGCTTTCAGGGCGGATTTTCGAGCCGGAAATCTCCAACGGAAAACTGCTCCTTATCAATTCGGCAACAGGAGTAAAACAGCATATTTATTTCACTTTTGCAGGTTACATGGCGGAAAACGGTTTTACGGTCATTACCTACGATTATCGCGGAATAGGAGAGTCTAAACCTGTTAAAATGAGAGGTTTCAAATCCAGTATGAGAATATGGGGAATGACGGATTACAAGGCGGTTACTCAATACATTAAAGCTAATTATTCCGGTTTAAAAAAATACGCACACGGGCATTCGGTAGGAGCGTTGATTCTCGGAATGAATGAGGATTCTAAAATGTTTGATGAATTTATTTTCACCGCCACTCAGAAAGCGTATTTCGGAAATCTCGGGACAAAAACAAAAATTGAAGCCTGTCTCGGTTTTGGAATTGTACAGCCGGTTTCCACGAAACTGTTTGGATATTTTCCTGCACATTATTTCGGGTTGGGAGAAAGTCTTCCGTCCGGAAGCGCATTCGACTGGCGGACTCTTATTATGAACAAAAAATCCACCAACAAACTTCTGGAATCCACTCCCGATTTCTCCAAAGAGTTGAAGCAGAAGGTTTTCGTACTGCGTTTTGAGGATGACGCCTGGGTAACGGAAAAAGGTGTGAATTCCTTATTGCAGGAAACGTATCCTAATTTAAAACCGGAACACCGCTTGGTAAAAGTTTCTGAATCCGAATCCGGAAAAATCGGACATATCAATTTTTTCAGGAGTTATAATAAAAAATTGTGGCAGATTATTCTGAATAAAATTTCCTGAAAATTATATAAATAATCTGTTGTGCATTTAGATGTTTAAATTTTACCGAAATTTATTTTTATGGCTCATAAAGAATATCTTTGCTAAATTTTGATGCTCTTAGTTTTAAACTTTCTAAAAAAAATCCTTTACATTCTATAAGGATTCATTCGAAAATCCGAATCAACTAATATAAAGTTACTTACATTATTTCAGATTCTATAGCTCACTTCTTTTCAAGAGCTTCTTTATTTCCTCAAAACCTGCTTTCTAAGTTTGGTTAAAAGAGGAGGCCGCCAAGATTGTCTATCACAAAGGTCAATGGATGAAAGAGACCTATTGTTGTAGATACTTTAGGTTTGCTTTTGGTGGTTGTGGTTCATTGTGCAAACCGGCACGACAGCAAAGGAGCGATGAAGGTTTTTGAAAAATTAAACGAGCATTTTTATACGCTGAAAAAGATATTTGCAGATGGTGGATACAGAGGGGAACTGATAGAGAATGTCAGGATAAAATTTAGGTTTATAATAGAAATTATTCTTCGAACCGATAAAGAAAAACCGTTTAAGATTCTTCCAAAACGGTGGATTGTCGAAAGAACATTTTCTTGGTTCGAAAGTTACAGAAAACTTGGAAAAGACTATGAATATCATACAGCAGAAGCAATGGTGCA
>JASGDB010000113.1:0-10466 GCA_049841315.1 Bergeyella sp.
ATGAAATTTTGCCCCGCCCTCGAACAGTGGAAATTTCTTAACGAAAATTCTTTAAAATTTTTAACGCCTCCGTTTCCGAGGTCATTTTAAAATAATATGGATATTTTTTTTTCCATACAAAATGTCGAAGAGCCATAATTCTTATAATCATTTGTAATTTCATTTGAATAAAACGCTGCAATTTAAAAAATTTCCTACAACAGTTTGAATTTTTAAAAATCGTTACTTTTCTTATCATATAATTTTCTATACAGGTCAATATGCTTCTCGACCATCACGTGAATATCATAGTCTTCTGCCCGAGCCAAACATTTTTCCACTGTTTTCTGATACAGTTCCGAATCTTCTGATAACTGCTGTATCAACTGTGCCAATTCTTCTGCATTGCCTTGCTCAAACAGTAAACCGGCTCCCTGCACAACGTCTCTTAATCCCGGCACATCTGATGCGATGAATGGTCTGCCGGATGCCAACCCTTCTATGGAAGCCAGTGAAAGTCCTTCATATTTAGAAGAAAGAACTACGTAGTCCACGGATTTCAACAAACGAGGAATATCCATATACTGACCTAAAAAAAACACTCTACCGTCCAATTTCTTTTGGATAACATAATTTTTTATTTCTTCTTCCGTATCTCCTGCACCTACTAAAATTACCTTGTACTCATTCCCTAAAAAATCCAAAGCATCTATCAACGTTTTCTGGTCTTTCTGTGGTCGGAAGGCAGATACTTGCAATATAATCTTATCTCCATTTTGATACTGAGAAAAAAACTGATTTTTATCTAAACTTTCTGCATTAAAAATCCTTCCAACATCTACTCCGTTATGGATAACTTCCTGTCGGACAATTCCTTTTAGGTAATCCTGATAAATCTCATTAATTTCATAAGATATACAGACTAATCTGCTGTAACGCTTATAAATATACTTTTCAATCGGCTTAAACCAAAATTTTCCGATTCTTGTATTTGAAGTATTATGCTCTGTAAAAAGTAATTTTGTTTTACTACCATTGAGTTGATTCGCAAAAACTGAAAAATATTGTGCCGGAAATAAATGAACGTGGGCAATATCGTACTGTTTAAGGATTTTTTTAATCTTAAAAATATGCAACGGATTGTAAATATCCTTGTAATTAGCAGATTGTTTTAATACATAAATTTTACAGCAGTTCAGTTCCTTTAACTTTTGCAAAAAAGGATGATTGTTATCCCATAAGACCAGCAAATCCATCTCTATTCCTGCTTGTCTATACAAAGGTAGAGTGTCCAGCAGAAGTTTTTCGGCTCCGCCTGTGCCGAGAGAGTTTATGATTTGGAGGATACGCATATCAGCATTTTTCTACTATTCTTTGTACAACTTTTTTAGGGGCAAGATAAGAATGGAAGTAGCGAGTCGCAGCTCTTTCTAAATTCTTTCTAAAATTCATATCATTTTTTAGACGCAGCATTTCTTGTTCTAAACTTTTAACATCGTTAATTACCAACATAGCACCATCAATTTCGCGTGTGTGTGTGTGTGTGTGTGTAGAAGGCATTAAATTATTCAAAGGAGTAGAAATTATAGCTTTACCCATAGCCAGATATTCTGCTAATTTCCACCCATGACAGCCACCTACTGACGGAGTATTGAATACCAGAGATGAATCTTTCGTTTTGTCTATGTATTCTTTTGGGGATATTCTTTTTGTATATATAAAATCTTTATACTGCTCTAAATAATTTCTATAACCCGGGAATTCGTCTTCTACTTGTTTACCTTCTATAAAAAAGAAGCCTCCTTCAAATTTCTGAAATATCTTTTTGGCGTTTTTTACAAATTCTCCTCTAAATTTATTGGTTGTATTGGCTGTTAAATGGTCATACCAAAGTGTAGAAATCGTAAAGATATAATCTTCTTTTGACTTTGCATTCAGATAGGTTTCATATTTTTTTCTTCTAATTTTCAGGAATAGAAAATCTCTTATATATTCTTTGTATGAAACCGGTTTAGTATCTGTTCTTATTAATGCAAGCCCTATTTTACATAAAAGCCCAATACTTAAAATATCTATCCCAAAAGACGGCCCAATCGGCATTGTCTTGGGATAAGCCAACATATCCGATTCTGTAAGATTTATTTTTGCATAGATATCACACCATTCGTAGTGCTTTACAGAAATAGAATTTCCATCGTGGAAGTCAATAAAAATTTTTGTTTGTTTTCCGTTCTTTGAAATAATGAATGTCATTCCTTTTTCATAATCCTGCTTATTACTGTACAAATCTTCCGTATGAGTTATCTCAGAAAACTTAATTGCTTTCTTTCTTGTTAAATCGAATAAGCCTTTAATATACCACGAGGAATAGTTTATTTTCAGTCTTGGGTCAATGATAATTTCCATATAAAGTGTAATTTGATTAATGTTAGTGAAGATGACAGGAAATTTCTTAAAATTGGCTTCACAAATACTATTGGTAAAACTCCCCCTTCTTTCTTATATAATCATTTGGTTTTATATCGAATATAAAAGTTCAATATTAAACCAAAAGGAACCGAAAAAAACATCAGCAATGGCTTATCTGTTTTCCCCAGCCAGCGGTAATCTTTTGCAAAAATTGCAGATGACACCAAGTGTACAGCATTTTTGAATCTCTCTTTAAAGGTTGCACCATATTTTATACGGCTTACACGCGAAAAAGCAAATCCGTTGGGGTGTCTTCTGTATTGTTTCAGTATATTTTTGGTTGAACCGTCCTGTTGATATTCTACGATACAAAACACTTCATTAACAGGCTTAAGGTCATAATCCTGGTCTATCAATAAATAGAGATAATCCAAAGGGACAAACCGCTCTCCCCGATAAAGCGGATAAGGAGGGTACTTTCTGACAACTTCTGTTCTGTACACAAGTTTCTTATCTCCCTTTACACCATACAAAGTATACAATTCATTAATTTTGACGTTTTTAAGCGTTTCAGGTATCGTAGTACCGATAACCTTTCCCGTAGTTTTATCCGCATCCAGTCCTATCAATCCGGCAAAATGCTGTGGCAGATTATTCAGATGAAACAATATACGTTCTACTGCATTATCCGGCATATAATCATCGGAATCTATACAGATATTGAATTCTGTTTCACAATGTTTATAAGCCGTATTATGACCTCCGTGCATTCCCTGGTTTTCCTGATATACATATTGGATAGGAAACGGAGCTTCATCTTTCCATTTTTGGATAAGCTGGCGGGTATCATCAGTAGAGCCGTCATCAACCACCAGCCAGCAAAAATTTTTGGAAGTCTGCCTGCACAGACTTTCATATAACTGAGGCAACAGATATGCACGATTATAAGTAGGTGTAAATACGGTTAAAGTCTTCATCATTTAATCACATTCATAAAATAAGTAAACATAAAGTATAAAAATACAATTATTCCAAACGTTTTATATTGGTCTTTCCACATTTTATAGCGGAACATCGGATAGGCAATCACCACAGGCATCAGAAACCACGACAGATAGGCAAAACGATTGCTGAACATAGCGGTGATAACTAAAACCCAAAAGGCATTGGAAATACAATACACTCCGAAAATATGGATATAAAAACTATCGGTAATTTTCTTTTTAAAAATAAAATACCATCCGGCAAATACCGCTGATGCACTATATAACAAAAAATCCCAACGGAAACCGGTTTGGGAAAACTGGTCTGCAAATTCATCACCACCTGTAAGATACCCCTGCGTTCTGTCTTCTGCAATGCCGAGCGAAGAAAAGATTGTATTCCAAGCACTTCCGCCAGCCAAAGATAATGGTATTGATGCCAGCCAAAAATAAATATAGGCTTTAGGATTTTTATACAATCCCGATACAATAAATGCCACAATAGGAATAACAATGGAAGCATGCATGAAATATCCTAATATAAAACACAAATACATCCATACTTTCTTATCATAAAAGTACAATCCGAGAATAAAAAATGCAGTTCCTAAACCGTTCCGAAGTCCATTAACGCCATAAGACCAGAATGAAAAAGACCCTATAAACATAAACATTGCAAAAAACCAGTATCTTCTGAAATATTTACGGGAAAATAAAATACACGGCGTTATATATAGTACATCAACAAGCAAAAAAAACTGATGAACATTCATGAAATTACTGCACCATTTCATGAAATAGTTGAACATGTAATCTTTCTTGATACTTGCTGCCTGCCCTTGCTTTAAGGCTTCAAAACCTGCCGCATACGTAGATGTATCCCCGAAATACCGCCCGCTTATGGGTCTTAATCCCATATATAAAACCAGCAATACCACTAAAAAACACCCTAAAACACTAAAGAAATTAATACTCTGCCGATTTCTCACATCAAATACCAATGCATTGAAAACCATTAGAACTGCAACGAATAACAGCACGTGATAGTGAACATCGGTATAATATTCTAACGGGATAAAATCAAACATCGGACAAATTTAGTAAAGTTTGGTTTAGTATGTAGGAAAAAACATTTTCATAGAATTATTATTTAGCATCTTCCATCAAATAATCTAAATACGTAAAAAGTTGAGTTCCGAGGTAATACGGCAAGTGCATCAGGCGATAGGGTTTTCCTTCGGGAGTTTTGGTGTCTTGGATTTCAAATTCGCCACCATATATACGCACTGCATAATGATGATTTGTAGCATTTACAAATTGATGTAAAGACTTCAACGAACCTGTGCTGCCTGATTTAATTTCAATCGGTATCAACCAATTTTTATACGGAACAACCAAATCAACTTCGGCTGATGATTGTGCTTTTTCCCTCACCCAAAAAGCAGGTGTTATCGGTTTTTGAGATTGTAAAGAAATCAACTCCTGATTGACCAAATGTGGAATTAAAGCTCCTTTATAACCATCGCTCAAATCATCTAAAACCAACAATTCGTGTGCGATTCCTAAAACATAATTTACAATGCCCGTATCTAAAACCTGCAAACGGGGCGATTTTTTAAAGTCGTTAATAACAGGTGGTTCAATGGAAATTGTCGGGTACAGCAAACGGATAACTTTGGCTTTGTCTAAATCCCGCAATGCCTCGCCCACTTCCCGAGATTTGTAATTTGAATTTCCGAAATTTTGAAATTTAATACGTTGGTCGATAAAATTAGGTGCATTTCTGATGATGAATTTTATCACTTGTTTAATAACCGGTGTTGCAGCGTACTTTTCAACATCGTCAATATACGAAGTCCAAATACTTTCATAAGTCGTTGCCAAAGTGGCAATACTTTTGTGTCGTGCATATTCCTTAACTATTTCGGGCATTCCACCAACTACTGCATATTTATGAAACTGCTCCAATAACGGTTTATGAGCAATTTTTCTCACGGGAACAGTTTGTAATTCCTGAAGCAAAAGTGTTTGTTCTAATGCTGCTAAAAATTCAGGAAAATTAAACGGATAAAGATACAAATACTCCACTCTTCCCACAGGAAAACCCTCTACATCTTTCAAAGCAAACTCAAGTAATGAGCCTGCTGCAATCACGTGCAATTCGGGCATTTCTTCATAAAAATACCGCAGTAACTTTATCACTTTTGGCGATTCTTGAATTTCGTCAATAAATAATAAAGTGGGCGTATTCGCTTTTCGTTGGATATTTTTTGAAAGCAGTATTAATTCAACGATTTCCTGTACATTATCCGTTCCTTCAAAAAAATCAAAATCCTGTTTCTTTTCAAGATTCAACAAAATCGTATTTGAATAAGAACGTGCAAAATCTCTTATTAAGGTTGTTTTCCCAACCTGCCTTGCGCCTCTTAATATGAGCGGTTTTCGATTGTCTTTTTGTTTCCAATGCAGTAAACTTTGATAAAGATTCCTTTTAAATTCCATACAATTAATTGCTTAACCCGACACAAAGATAATCATTTGTAACAAAATAAGGGGTGTTTTTGTTATTTTATGTAACAAAATAAGGGGTGTTTTCGTTGTTTTTACGTAACAAAATAAGGGATGTTTTCATTGAGCCTTGATAAGGTTCAACCATCGCTTCATCACTTCTTCCGTTTCAAAACGATTTGCGTTTTCTTTTGCCCGGATTCCCATTTCTTTCCGTTCGGAATTATTTTTCATCAGTTTTCTCAAAGCTTCTGCAAATGCTTCTCTGTTTTTATGCTCTGCTAAAATTCCGTCTTGTCCGTTGGAAATAATATTCCGAGGTCCGTTCGGACAGTCGTACGAAACAACAGGAAGTCCGACAGAAAGTGATTCCAGCAGCACCATCGGGAAACATTCCGTTTCGGAAGTCATTGCGTACAGGCTGTATTCTTTCATTGTTTCGGTTAAATTCGGGACACTTCCTTTGAACTGAATTACATTTTCCAAATCTAACTCCTTAATTAGTTTTTTCAAATCGGATTTTGTATTCAGATAATCATCTCCGTAAATGTGAAGTTGCCAATCGGGAAATTCATCTGTAATCAGTTTCCAAATATGTATTAATTCATCAAATCCTTTTACAGGAGCAATTCTTCCTGCCGCTAAAACCTGCTTATTTTCAAGTGACACAGAAAAATCAGGAATCGTTATCGGATTAGGAATGACCACGGCATTTTCGGATTTTACGTAGCGTTTTTCGTCTTCATTCAGAACAACTACATGCGTGTATTTGGAATCTATCCAATCACTGAATGCAAACTGCATTCTTTTAAAAAATGAAGCATTTTTTCGGATTTTTTCTTCGTAAAATCTTGAACTATGACGTTCCTTTATGACTTTGGCTTTTCCCGAAACAAAAGGCAGCCAATAATGGTCGAAATTGAAATTAGCAGAAATAACGACATCAGGCTTTAACTGCTTAAAAAGTTTCCTTTGCTCTTTAAAATGAATGAATGCTTTTTTCAGATTTTCTTTTGAAAAATAACTTTTATTACGGTTGTAATTTACTCCCAAATCAATGAGTTTGATTTTTTTATTTAAAGGATAACAAGGCAATTTCCCTTGTTGTTCCGTAGTAATAATATAGACTTCAACACCGGGAATTTCCGAAAAATAATTGGCTTTTTCTGCCATTACCTTTTCGATACCTCCGTGAAGATAAATCTGGTCTGTATTGAAAACTATTTTCATTTTATTTTTTTAAAAGATTTATTATCATCATCGCAGGTTTTTCTCCTATAATACTGATGATTTTTCTTTTTAAATTTGGAATGAATTTATTCTTGGCTGAAATCCAGCTCATTGCAAAATTATGTACAGAATAGGTATTTGATGTTCTTGTTACAATACCAGTACCCATATCTTTTGCACAAAAAAAATCTTTTTGGAAAAGGTAAAAATTGGTGTTGTAATTTTCTCTTGCATCTCTAAAAATTTCATCTCTTTCTGCCACACTTATTTTTCTCTTTTCTGAGATTATTCTATTCATAACTTGTGGGAGGGTTACCATATCAAAGCTCCCATCTGGTTTAAGAAATGGTTTTTCAAAATAGGCAAGGCAATCATATAACCAATCACTCCCTTTTTCTGATCCCAAAATTCCGGCTTCAATCCAGCCCCCCCCCTCGGTACCAACAACATAAGGCAAACTCAAAAGGTCATCAAAAGATTTAAAAACTTCCACATCAGTATCCAAGTAAATCCCTCCATAGTGGTACAATGCATACAAACGCAAATAATCTGCGGCAAAGGCATATTTTTTTGCAGCAAAAGATTGTTCTACCCATAAGCTTTTACTCCTGTCAAATCGTTTAAAATCCCAGAGTATGAATTCGTAATCTGGAAGTTTTTCTTTCCAACTTTTCATATATTGTTGGATTTCCTTCGGATAAGGATCGTTGCTTAACCAACAGTAATGGATTAGTTTTGGAATCATATTTTTTAATTTATTTAATGAAATTTCTTTTTAATTTACTTAAACCGTTGGTAATGTAGAGGAGTTTTTTGTTCATTGTTTTATTTTCCTGATAAAAAAGTTCTTAAATCCGTTACTTGTATTCCTTCAAAGGAATTTCCGGAAAACCGGTCCATTGTGATAAGCAGTTTGGGATAGTTGTCTTTTATTTTTTGCAGATTTCCAAATTCTCTTTGAATCGTTTTTTCCTCGTTCAATGTCAAAGCCGCCTGAATGTATATTTTTTCGCCATTTTTTTCGGCAATGAAATCAATTTCGCTGTCCGCGATGATGCCTACACGCACTTTATAATTTTCTGTAAGCAAATGATTGTAGATAGCGTTTTCAAGTATTTTCCCACGGTCTTCCGGACGAAATCCCCACAATGCATTCCGAATACCGAGATTCTCAAAATAATATTTTTCGCCAATTTCAAACAGCCGTTTTCCTGTGATATCATACCGGTTTACCTGATGAATCAGAAATGCATTGGTAAGATGCTGAATATACACCTGAACTTGGTTGGGTGCAATATTCACCTTTTGGGATTTCAAAAAATCGCTGATTTTTTTTGCCGAAAAAAGACTTCCGGTATTGGATGCGAGAAACAGAACAAGTTGTTCCAAAAATGCCGTATTCCGAACCGAAAAACGATTGATGATATCTCTGAACAAAATCGTGGAATACACATTTTCGAGATATTCAAATACAATATGGTCTTCCAAAGAAAGATGAATGAGATAGGGCAATCCTCCGAATTTCAGATATTTTTCCAGCACATCATCCGAATCTTCCAACTGATGAAATTGCAGAAATTCCGAATAAGACAAACTATACACGGGAATTTCTATATATCTGCCGCTCAAATGCCCTGCAATGTCAGACGAAAGCAGGTTGGCATTGCTTCCTGTGCAATACAAATCCAAATTTTTGTCGAGCAAAAGGGAACGGAGTGCTGCTTCAAAATTTTCTATATCCTGTATTTCGTCGATAAAAATATAGGTTTTTTGTTCTGCAGATTTATTTTGTAAAACGTATTGGTTCAAATCATCGGCATTGCGAATGTGAGCAAACGACAAATCTTCTTTGTTGATGTATAGGATTTTTGCTTCGGAATCTCTTTTCTTAATCTCTTCCATCAGTTGAAAAAGCAGATAACTTTTCCCGACACGCCGCTGTCCGGTAAAAACCTTAATGAGATTTTTACCAATAAACGGCTCAATGCGTTTCAGATATTTCTGACGAGGAATTGCAGCTTCCATTGTATGATTACATATTATAATTATGCCTAAATATTTTTCGCAAATATATAAAAGTTATAAATATGATTATAATTATTAATAATAAATATTTTTTTTTAATCGTATTTTAATTTAACTGTTTTTTGATTTTGTCAAGATTTCAAACTTATCACAAAAAATACGCTTTTTCGTTTTCAGACAATAACCTTGGTTACGTATTTCGTTTGATGCCGTTGGTAATGTAGAGGAGTTTCATATTACTTTCCCGATTTGACGAATGACATAATTAACTACGAAAGAACTGATTAGGCACAATACGACCAAAACGATAAAAATAACGGGAACATATTTGAAGCCATACACAAAATCGGGAAAATAAATCATATAGAAAAACATATGAATCAACCATAAATTGGTAGAATGAGGAGCGAAAAAATCCAACGATTTGTCTATAAATGCAGGAAGTTTTAACTGTAAAAACAGAAAGATAAAAGCCAGAGCCGTAAACGGAGCGATGATAAAATTCGGAACAAAGTAATGAAAGAGTACGACACCTGCAATAAGAATTACGGAAATTAAATTCCTGTATGTATATGTATGTATGTATGTATGTATGTATGTATGTATGTATGTATAAGCCTTATTTACCGTTTTGTTCCACTGGTACTTCAAAGCGAAAGCTCCCAGCATAAACTGAAACAGGGTGCAAAAATACAGTGCTGACTGCCTATGCAGCCAATTTAAAAATTCATTGGAAAAAATATCGGTTTTATAGATTCTGAAATAAAAAGCAACTCCATAAATAATGAGCAATACCAACAAGTAAATATATGGATTGATTGTCTCCAAAAGCCTGAACCAAAATCCCGATGTCAAAACAAAAAATACATAAGTCGTAAAAAACCACCACGCTCCGTTATAAGACGGCTCCAAACCTGAAAAATTCAGTAAAAATTTCTGAATACTTCCCGGATAGCCTTCTTTTCCTATAACAAAACCCAATATTACTGCAAATAAAAGCAAGACTACCCAATAATTGATATACAGCTTTTTGATTCGGGATAGGTTTTCCTTTGGATAAACGGACTGATTTTGTTGATATTTGAAATACAACCCATATCCGCTTACAAATGCAAAAATCGGAACACAGGCATCACAAAACAATGAAATATAATATGACAGAGGCTGCTTTCCGATAAAAGCCAAAGGCTGAAACAATCCACTATAATCTCTGTTGAATAAATGCAGACACAGCATCATCAGGATAGCAATGGATTTTAACTGATTGGATTTCTGGAGGGTGATGGGCATATCGCTATTTTTTTTGTTTTAATTTATCTTCTATTCTTTGTG
>JASGDB010000114.1:0-5413 GCA_049841315.1 Bergeyella sp.
CCCGCCCTCGAACAGTGGAAATTTCTTAACGAAAATTCTTTAAAATTTTTAACGCCTCCGTTTCCGATGTCATTTTAAAATAATATGGATATTTTTTTTCCATACAAAATGGCGAAGAGCCAAAAAAACCGTCCTTTCAGAAAAAAGACGGTTCATGTTATTTTAAATGTTCTTATTCTACGATTTCCGCTTCGATTACATTTGGATTGTTCACTCCTCTCTGCGTTTCCCAAAGCAGGAATTTATCCACTTCTTTCATCAGTTTCGGAAGAATGAGCGAAAGTATGGCAAGGTCGTCCAGCACCCCGATTACAGGAAATGCCAATCCCGGAAGCAAATCTATCGGTGAAATGATGTACGCAATTCCCAAAAGCGGAAGAATCATATCCGTGGAATTGACTTTGTACTGCCCTTTTCTCCAAAGATTAAACATACGGAAAACATCAGGAATTTTTTTCACAAAACCTCTGTGCTTAATGGCTTCCTTTGCCAGATGAATTTTTGAGTATTTCATTTTTTAAGTTAGTGTATTTGGTAGCACTCTTATGACAAAATTCGTACCAAAAAATTTTATCTTCCACACCGTAAATCAAGGCGTAACATTATCGATAAATTCATTGACCGAACGGGAATTCCAGTCCTTTGAGCTGTCTTCTTTTAAAAGGATTCTTCCTTCTGAATTGATGAGAAAAGTGGTCGGAAATACTTTCGGGAGCATACTGTTGGAAATCGGACTCTGAGCGATGTAAACGGGCGCAGTGTAATGATTATCTTTTAGGAATTTCACTACTTTTTCCTCCTCATCCTGCATGGCAATCAGCACAAAATTCACTTTGTTCTTTTTTCCGTTGTACAGTGCTTCAATCGTGGGCCATTCTTCCCTGCACGGCGGACACCATGTTCCCCAAAAATTAAGGAACAGAAGTTTATCCGATTTCAAATTTTTGAGATTGGTGCTTGGCGTATTGATTCCTTTAAGCTCAATATCGAAATCGGCTTCGGGAATGGTTACGGCACTTTCTATTTCTGCTACCGGAAAAAACATATCGCGGACTTTCAGCTTCAATCCCGGAACAAATGCGATTATAGCCAGAATAGCGATTAAAACAAGGTATAAAGCGTTTTTTTGTAAAAATTTCATACTACTAATAAGTTGATTACTTGTACTTTTGTTAAAAACAAAAGTACCAAAAATTCAATACCGGATAAAATAATTTTGATTCCATACAAAATGTCGAATAACCGGAAGAGCTTTTATTTAAAAAATCAAGAAATTTTCGCCCATTTATTTTTCCCTTTATACTGTTTAATGTAATAATTTTTCATTACCTGATTATCAGGGTGAGAAAGAAGTGCGTCTTTTTCCAGAATATACTCTACCGTTTCTTTTGCAGTTTTGATAATTTTTCCGTCTGTTACCAAATCCAGTTTTTTGAAATCCACCACCCCACTCTGCTGTGTTCCCAGAATATCTCCCGGGCCACGCAACTGCATATCGACTTCAGAAATTTTGAAGCCGTCATTGGTTTCGCACATCGTTTTGATGCGTTTACGGCTTTCGGTGGTCAGTTTATCGGAAGTCAGAAGAATACAGTAGCTCTGTTCGGCACCTCTTCCAACTCTTCCCCGCAACTGATGAAGTTGCGACAAACCGAATCGTTCCGCACTTTCAATAATCATAACACTTGCATTTGGAACATTTACGCCAACTTCAATCACCGTTGTCGCCACCATAATCTGCGCATTTCCCGAAGCAAAATACCGCATATTCGTATCTTTTTCGTCAGGGCGCATTCTTCCGTGAAGCATCGTTACGTTATAATCTTTAAAAAATTCGAGAATATGGTCGAAACCTTCCATAAGGTTTTTATAATCCAGCGTTTCGCTTTCCTCAATCAGCGGAAATACAAAATAGACCTGCCTGCCTTTATCGATTTCATCTTTTGCAAAACGATACACCGAAAGCCTGTCCCGTTCCTTTCTGTGAGCGGTAATAATGGGTTTTCTCCCGACCGGCATTTCATCAATCACCGAAACATCCAAATCGGAATAAAAACTCATCGCCAGAGTTCGGGGAATGGGCGTTGCCGTCATCACCAGAATATGTGGTGGAATGGTGTTTTTTGCCCACAATTTTGCCCTTTGTGCCACCCCGAAACGGTGTTGTTCGTCGATAATGGCTAATCCTAAATTTTTAAACCGAACAATATCTTCCAGCACGGCATGAGTTCCGATTAGAATAGAAAGTTTTCCGTTTAATAAGTCTTCGTGGATGATTTTTCTTTCTGAAGTTTTGGTAGAACCGGTCAGCAGTTTTACGGAAATTCCCGTATTTTCCAAAAGCTCGGAAATCCCGTTGAAATGCTGTTGTGCCAGAATTTCCGTCGGTGCCATTAAACAGCTTTGAAAACCGTTATCCAAAGCAATCAGCATCGAAAGTAATGCGACCATCGTTTTCCCAGAACCCACATCTCCCTGAAGAAGCCTGTTCATCTGTATCGGACGCTTCATATCGGTACGGATTTCTTTCAAAACTCTTTTCTGTGCATTCGTCAGTTCAAAAGGAAGCCTGTTTTCATAAAAATCATTGAAATAATCTCCCACTACCGGAAACGGATTTCCTATGAAATTGCTTTTGTGATAGCGTTTTTTCAGGCCATAACCCAACTGAAAAAAAAAGGCTTCCTCGAATTTCAGCCTTTTTTCTGAAGCATTGAAATATTCCTGATTCAGTGGAAAGTGAATATTGAGATAGGCTTCCTGTCTTCGCATCAGTTTCAGGCTTTTTATAATATATTCAGGGAGGTTTTCCTGTATAATAGCGGGAATTTCAATGCAGATATTTCTTAAAACAGATTGAAAGAATTTTTGATTCAATCCTCGTTTTGTCAATTTTTCCGAACTTGGATAAATTGGGCGGAGGAATGTTTCCTGAGCTTTGTTTTCCAACGGTTCTATTTCCGGATGAGCCATAGAAAACACACGGTTGAACAACGAAATTTTCCCGAAAATATACAGCTCTCGGTTTTGCGGAATCTGGTCTTTCATCCATTGCGAATACTGAAACCAAACCAAATCCATCGTTCCCGTTTCATCATGAAATTTCGCAGAAAGCCGTTTTGTCCTCCCGCCTCCGACTTCCTTTAAATCCGTAATTTTCCCTTTAAGCTGAACTTCAAGTGCTTCATTTTCAGACAGCTGAGCGATTTTATAAACTTTGCTTTTGTCGATATAGCGTATCGGAAAGAAATTCAGAAAGTCTTCCACGGTATGAATGTCCAAAACTTTTTGTATCAGTTTCGCACGCTCCGGACCGATTCCTTTCAGGTATTCTATGGAAGTTTCTAATGTCATTTTGGAAGCCCGAATTTCGGGAAAATTATTCAATTAATGAAAAACGGATTATTTTTAAATTGTAGAGCCTGTGAAAAAAAATTTTTCACAGGCTCTAAACGGCTTTCGGAAACCCGTTACGTTTTTTTTTATGTTCAAATCAAGAAAAAATCCGGCTCGCTAAAGCGAGCCGGATTCATTATTTACAATAATCTAACGATTATTTTTTAATCACTTTAAATGATTGAACGCTTCCGTCTTTCAATTCAAGAGTTACAACGTAAACTCCTTCTTTCAGGCTGGAAAGGTTCAGTTCCGATGCAGGAGCAAGTGTTTTCACCTTTCTTCCTGTTAAATCGTGAACAGATACGTTTTTTACATTAGCAGCAGCAGAAATCTTAAGCACATCGTGGAACGGATTAGGATATACCGAAAGTTTGTCTGCATTAGCATTGGAAACAGCAAGTAATGGGTCTACGATATTAACTGTATAATCTTCAACTTGTCCGTAAGTAGTAGTTCCACAAGCAGGAGCGGCGGCATTATAGTTCGTTCTTACTCTCATACGAGTTTGCCCTGTTTTAGCACCGGCAGGGACTACGATTGTTCCTGTAGCCTCAGCAACACTTGAAAGTACAAATGTTTCGTTGGTCTCATCTCCAAAAACCCCATTTTGGTTAAAGTCCACCCAAAGAGCCGTTTGATCACTATCAAAATTTGATACACTAACTGTTGCTTCGTATGAGCTGTTCAACAATAGATTACCTAGTACCGATGTAAAGTCCTCGTATCCTGCTGTACTCGTAGAAGGGTTGTTTAGAACTACGCCTTCTGTGCCTTCAACCTTCACATTGGATATTTTTTCATATAATAGACTTGTGGCAGAAGCTGTACAATAACTTATAGTACTATTTGTAGAAAAAGTTATTTCTTCACATCCTACGGCGTCTCCTACTGGATTGGTAGGAACAACTTTCATATAATATGTTGTATTCTTTTCAAGTCCTACATTAACAGATGTTGTAGCTACAGTCCCCGAATATACATCGCTTGCTCCCGAAGAAGTTCCTACACTTACTTTATATCCGGAAGCTGCCGATACTGCGTTCCAAGACAATGCGGCAGTTCCTGCATTGATTACAGCACCTGAAGAAGCAGGATTTGTAATTGTTGTACATGTCGGTGCAGCATCTGCTGATTCCTGGGTAATTACCAAATCGTCAAAATAGATAGAAGCACTGCCGGAAGATCTTACAAAAAATGCTCCGATAGAATATTCCTCACCGGTTGCCAAAGTGGATTCGTCAAGAACTCCCGCATTTACTGTTCCTGTTAATGAGGTACAGGTTGTTAATGTTCCGCTAATTGACTTACTGCTGATAATATTCAGACTCCACTGATTGGTAGTGGGGTTATATTTGTTATAAGTAAGGTATAATGTTCCCGCACCAGCTGTTCCTGTCCCTTTTCTAAAATTAACAGAAACGTTTACTTTCATTCCGTTACTATGCTGCGGTACAGACATGGAAGCAAAACGGATTGCAGGACCAACCTGTGTTACAGCAGAACTAATACTCCATGTAACAGATCTATCACCCGTACAATAAATTGATGTTGACAAAGCAGCACCGGTACCAAAGGTAATAACACCATCCAAACTCGAGGTAGAGTCAAATGTTTCCGTAACGTTGTACTGTGCGTTTGCGCCGATTCCCAACGCTAAACAACACGATAGTAAAAATTTTTTCATAAAATTATTTTTTTAAGATTTTAATAGACAAATGTAGTTATATTATTTAATAATAAAGCAAAAAATTTAACAAAGATTTCATAAACCAGTTTTAAAATTGGTTCTTCGACAAAAACTGTGGATTTTAAAATTAACATTTTTCTATAATTCTAAATTCCTGTTCTTTTGTCTTGAAACAAAAGAACCAAAAGTTCAAGACTTGGAAACTCGGCTAAAATTTTAAACAATTTTCTAAAATTTCCAAAACTCGGGCGGAAACATAAAATAGTCGCATAATGAAATTTTGTCCCGCCCTCGAACAGTGGAAATTTTTTAACGAAAATTCTTTAA
>JASGDB010000115.1:0-15505 GCA_049841315.1 Bergeyella sp.
AGACAAAAGAACAGGAATTTAGAATTTATAGATAAATGTTAATTTTAAAATCCACAGTTTTTGTCGAAGAACCTTATTTTTTTTCAGAGGTTAAGCTAAAAAAGCCAGGAGCAAATTCAATTACTGCCCATACAAAAAAACTCTGCCCGAAGGCAAAGTTTTTAAGTTTTATTATTCTGAATCTATCGATTAAAAAGCAATCACCAATAAATAACAAACTCCCGCCACAAATGCCGAAACCGGAATCGTAAGCACCCATGCCCAAAGCAGACTTACGGTAACTCCCCAGCGGACTGCGGAAATTCTTTTGGTAAGCCCTACTCCGATAATCGAACCGGTAACGGTATGCGTCGTGGAAACAGGAATCCCGAAATGGTCGGTGATGAACAATGTTATCGCTCCCGCAGTTTCCGCACTTACACCTTCCAGCGGCGTTACTTTCGTGATACGCGTTCCCATGGTTTTGATGATTTTCCAGCCGCCGCTCATCGTTCCCAATGCAATGGCAAGGAATGAAACCAGCGGAACCCAAATATAATGTTTGGTAAAATGGTCGAATCTTTCGGAAGATTCCATTAAAGCATAACTGTCCTGAAGCATGTTCACATGATAGAAAATAACCGCCGCACCGATGATTCCCATTACTTTCTGCGCATCATTAAGACCGTGCCCCAAACTGAACAGTGCCGAAGATACCAGCTGCAGTTTTTTGAAATGCCTGTCCGCTTTGTGAGGATTGGTTCTTTTATATATCTGTATGATAATCAATGTAATAATAATAGAAATCACCATTCCGATAAGCGGAGCCATGAAGATGAACAGAAATATCGGTATCACTACTTTAAACTTCACGACATCCTGCGTAAACAGCTGTTGAAATGCCTGCCATAAGGTTTCAAAAAAGGATAAATCGGGATGAGCAGCTTGTATTTCACGGAAATCCAATGTCAAAGCATGCATGAGCGCAGCACCGATGAATCCTCCAATCAGCGTATGAGATGAGGAAGACGGAATCCCGAACCACCACGTCAGCAGATTCCACGCAATGGCGGCAATAAGCCCTGCAAGAATCACTTCAAGGTTGATGAAATCTTCGTTGATGGTTTTGGCAATGGTATTTCCGATTTTAAATTCTCCGATGATGTATGCGGCGATGAAAAACGCGGCAAAATTCCATAAAGCAGCCCAAAGAACCGCCTGAAATGGCGTTAAAACTTTTGTGGAAACAATCGTCGCAATAGAGTTTGCGGCATCGTGGAATCCATTGATATAATCGAATATTAATGCTAAAGCAATAATAGCAATCAATAGTACTGGTAAGTCCATTTTTTCTTTCTAATTAAGTAATGAATTACGCGTATTTGATTACAATACTCTCAAGAATATTCGCTACATCTTCCGCTTTATCGGTAACTTCTTCCAGATAATTCAGTACGGACTGTACTTTGATGATTCTTATCGGGTCGTTCGTTTCAAAAAGTTTCATAATCGCTTTACTCTGAACATCATCTGCGATATTTTCGTAAGAATTGATTTTGATGCAGGATTCTTTCACCGCTACCGGATTTTTGAAATCTTTCAGGTTTTTCACTGCATTCTGAATTTCCAGACATGCCTTGTATATTAACAGGGAAAACTCTGCATACTCCTGCGTTCCCGGAGTTTTGTAAAGGAAAATATATTTTGCGGAAGCATACATATAATCCGCAATATCGTCTAATTTATTGGCAAGCGCCGCAATATCTTCCCTGTCGAAAGGCGTGATGAAATTCTGCCCGAGTTCAACAAAAATCTGATGCGTAAGGTCATCATTTTTATGTTCATAATCGCTGACCGTTTTCATGAAAGTATCATCATTCTGGTCGAACTCCTGAATTCCTTCATGGAAGTATTTTGACATTTCTACGAGGTTCTGAGCCACTTTGTCGAAAAGAACAAAAAAAACCTTGTCTTTAGGCTGGAATGCCTTGAAAATATTACCTATTCCCATTATAAATATTTTGAATTTTATTATTGCAAATATCAGTAATCCTCATTTTCCACAGCACGATACGGTATTAATTTTTATTAACATTGATATTAATCCGCAGCCGGAACAGATTGTTCATCATAGTTTTTAAGCCTGTCAAAGGTAAAGTTGAGGGCGAAGTATACGAAATGATAATTGCGGTCTTCTTTTACTTCAGAAAATTCGGTCTGCCACATATAGCCAGCATTGACATTCATAAAAGAATTGAGCTGATAGCCGAAACCACCGTAGAGCCGCTGTCTTTTAAAAGCTGATGTTTCGGTATTTTCAGGGCCTAAAAAAACTTCCTCAAAAGTATTGAAGAAAACCGCTCCCTGTTCTATCTTCGTTTTATTGACCGGAACTGTTGCGGAAAGCCTGTACCGAAATCTTTCGTCGCTGGAACTCGTATCGTTCTGAGGAAAATTGAAAAATCTTTTTTCGGCTCTTGCTCGGTGGTCAATTTTCAACCGCCCGAATCGCTGTGAAAGCACGTATTGAAGCCATAATCTGTATTCTCTTTGGTAAAAATCGCTGTTGCGGTACGTTCCGTATCTTCCGAAACCGACCATTATCTGATTGTTTTTGTTGAAATTATAAGCAGGACCTCCTTTTATTTCATAATAATCCGGCAGGGAAAATTCTTCGACTGACCGTATCTGGGCTTCCGCATATACCGACCATTTTTCATTGTGTTTATAGGTGAATGAAGTCATATTGAAATTGGAAACATGAGGCTTAAAATCCGTTTGCGCAGAGAAAGAAAATGGCATTAGCACCAATAATCCGAACAAAATATTTTTCATTACAAAAGATTTTTTTTCAAAGTGCATAATTAGCTAATTTACTATTAACAGAAAATTAATTCTGATTTTTTTTGTTCAAAATAATTATAAACAACCACAACATTTCTGATTCTTTTTTGAAGTTAAAACAATAATTTCATATATAAAGGTAATTGATTTACAGTATTTATATTTGTTTTGTTCAGCTTTTTTTCGTGCCTTTCGTGCCTTTCGTGGTTAATGATTTTTCGTCATAAACTAAAAAAGCCGTTTCTTTTCGAAACGGCTTTTGTATTGAGTTGATTTTGTATTAATTTGCGACTTCCGCTCTCATCTCCTTTCCTCTGAATTTCATACTCGGCAGATTTCCGAGGATTTCTCCTTTGAAATTTTTATCTACTTCAAAGAAGGTAAATTTATCCAGAATCTCTATATCACCGATGTCTGCACGTTTTTTGGATTTTGCAGTCGCTTTGTTGATGATGTCGAGCATATCCAATTTTTTCAGCTGGTCTTTTTTCCCGAGATTGAAGAAAAAGCGAACCATATCTTCATTTTTTCTGCGTGGTTTTCCACCTCTGTCTCGCTCCCTTCTGTCTCCTCCTCTTTCGTTTCTGCCTCCTCTGTCCCGGTCTCTGCGGTCTCTCCTGCTTCCTCTGTCATCGTCATTATTATTGAATTTCTGTTCAGCCAAATCGTTTCTATCGCGGTAATACATCGCCATATCTCTCAACTGGAACTGCAATAACTGATGCACCAATTCTTCTTTTGTAAACTGAGACAAATCCGGAATCAGCTTGTCATCAAATTCAAAAAAATCTTCGTGTTCCGTCAATAATTTTTCAAAAACACCGCCTACCTGAGATTTGATAATTTCTTTTCCCGTAGGGATTTTTTTCTCAACGATTTCAATTTTTGTAGAAGATTTTATCTGCTTCAGCTTTCTGGATTCTTCCGGTTTAATTAGTGCCATTGAGATTCCGTCTTTTCCGGCACGCCCCGTTCTTCCGCTTCTGTGAACGAAAACTTCCGGGTCATCTGGAAGCGAAAAATGAATAACGTGTGTTAGAGAATCTACGTCAAGACCTCTCGCCGCAACATCTGTCGCCACCAAAATATCAATATTTTTCAAACGGAATTTTTTCATTACCGTATCTCTTTGTGCCTGAGATAAATCCCCGTGAAGTGCATCTGCGGCATAACCGTTCTGCATCAGGAAATCGGCAACGTCCTGCGTTTCCATTCTTGTTCTGCAAAAGATAATGGAATATTGGTTCGGATTGGCATCGATTAATCTTTTCAATGCCTCTTTTTTCTGTCTGTAACCTACCACGTAGCACTCGTGAGCGATATTTTTCTTTACCGCATTGATAGAACCAACGGAAATTTTGTGAGGTTTCGTTAAATAATTTTTAGAAATACGTTCCACTTCCTTGTTCATCGTGGCAGAGAAAAGGAACGTTTGTTTCGTTTCCGGCGTTTCGCTCAAAATGGTTTCCAAATCGTCTTTGAATCCCATGGAAAGCATTTCGTCCGCTTCGTCTAAAACGAGCCAGTGAATGGCAGAAAAATCCAATGCTTTTCTGTTAATCAAATCAATAACACGTCCCGGAGTTCCCACAATAATCTGTGGTTTCTCTTTCAGAGAACGGATTTGGTCCGTAATGCTGCTTCCACCGTAAACCGCTGTGGTTTTCAGGTTGGGAAGGTATTTTGAGTAGTTTTTGATGTCTTTGGTAATCTGAAGGCAAAGTTCACGAGTAGGGCAAAGAACCAATAACTGGATTTTACGACTGCTGTCGTCTATCATATCCAGAATCGGAAGCGAAAATGCTGCTGTTTTGCCTGTTCCTGTTGCCGCAAGTGCGATGAGGTCGCGAATATCCGATTGGATAAAAGGAATAGTCTGTTTCTGGATTTCTGTCGGTTGTTCATAACCGAGTTCGCCAATCGCCCGAAGTATATCGGGACTTAAATTGGACTCCGTAAATAAATTCATGTAAATGAGCGTCTAATAATTCGTTGGCAAATATACGAATTTTATTTTTGATAATTTTTTAAGGGGATTATTAAATTTTTGTTAAGAGCAAAGAGCCAAGTAAAAAGTAAAAAGAGCCAAGTGATTTGTGGTTCGGGTTACGGGTTTCGAGGTGAAGAACCTCTTATTCCCCTCTTTCAGAGGGGTGGCAAAATTTTCAAAAAGAAAATTTTGACGGGGTGTTTTTGAATAATGATAAATCTTAAAACTATTTCAATTATAAGTTCGAAAGTTCATCAATCACCTTCTGAATTTCAGGGTCATCAGGAGAAATCGCATAATATTTTGCGATTTTCCCGCTCCTGTCAACAAGAATGAAGCGCGGAACCCAGTTCAAATCAATATAATTGTTGAAATCGTTTTTCCAGCCTTCATCAAACCAGTAGTTTTCTTCGTTGGTGAGATTGTATTTTTCAAGGCCTTTTTCCCACTGCGCCATGGAACGGTCTAACGAGAAGTACACGAACTGCAACTGAGGATTCTTCTCTTTTAATTCCTTTGTTTTCGGAAGTGCGTGGATACAATCGCGGCACCAGCTCGCCCAAAAATCGATAATCAGAAGTTTTCCTTTGTGTTGGGAAATCACATCACCAACCGATATTTTTTTTCCTTCGGAAGAAACGAATTTTTGAGCCAGTGCTTTTTCGGAAAATTCGGTTTTACTGATTTCGGGAGCTTTCTGCCCGAAACTCAGAAATGGAAATAATACAAGGATTAATAATAGTTTTTTCATTTTACTTTTTCAAATAATACAATATCAAATTCAGTAGTAACAACTGCTGTGCCGTCTTTTGAAACTTTCGTCGTTTTTCCGGAATAGGCATCTCTCAAGACCGTTCCGGCTTCAAAAATCCCGTTTACATCAGCCTTTTTCTCTCCTTTCGGCAAATCCAAACCAACCACAACCTTGTCGCTGTAATTTCCTTCGGTATACACTCTCGAAAACCAGTAATCGGAATTGGCTTTGATGGCTTTATGAACTCCTGCCCCAACCGCAGGATGTGCCGCACGGAATTTCCCTAATTTCTGCCAGTGAGCCAGCACTTTTTGGGTTTCCGGATTGGTTTTAATGTCGTTCCAGTTCATGAAAGTTCTGAGGTTCGCATCACCTTCTGCGCCGGCTTCTAATGGTCTTGCCGTTTCATCACCGTAATAAATCTGAGAAATTCCGGGAGAGAGCAGGAGCTTTGTTCCGGCTTCGTATGTTCTTTTCCGCTCTTTATCAAACGGATGCCCGTCGTCGTGGGAAGAAATGTAATTCATCACTCCGTATCCTTTCAAATCGGAATTTAAAATTTCGGAATATTTCGAGAAAATTTCTTCATAAGTTTTATTGGCATCCCCTTTAAAATCGAAATTTATCAAATTATCAAATCCATTACGGAAATAATTCACTTTTTTGTCCCCGAAATCATAATTCTGCTTCTGTGAAATCCCGTAACCATAGACTTCTCCAACGGTAAAGAACGTATTGTCATCCAGCACTTTTGCAGGATTATTTTTTTTGTATTCATCAAAAGCATCCTGACAAACTTTCTGAAATTCTTTCCACGCATCTTCGTTCACATGCTTCACCGTATCGACACGGAAGCCGTCTACACCAAACACTTTGATGTAATCCGCCAGCCATTTCATGATGTAATATTTCGGTGCTTTCGGGAAATTGTAATGGGCAAAAAATTCATGTAAACTTTTCATTTCTGCCTCATAGCGTCCTTCTTTTTTCCATTTTTCTTCCAGCATTTTCGGAAGTCCGGCGCTTGCGGAAGATTCTGTGAGAATATCAGGAAGATTCGCTACCAGGGTACACCCGGTCGTATTGATATAATTGTCATATTTACACTGCGGAGCACTGCGAACCCAGTCTGCCGGATAAATCGGGTCAATTTCCGTAACAGGTCCGGTGTGATTAATCACCACATCCAGAACCACGCGGATTCCTTTTGCATGGGCTTTTTCCACGAATTCTTTCAGATCTTTTTTCGTTCCGAAATTCGGGTCAAGATTTGTCCAATCTTTTGCCCAATAGCCGTGAAAACCGTATGTTTTTCCCGTTCCTTCATCGGTATAGCCGTGAATCTGCTCTGCCAAAGGCGTCATCCATATCGCATTCACACCGAGATTGGAAAAATAGCCTTCATCGAGTTTTTGGGTCATTCCTTTGATATCTCCGCCTTCAAAGCCACGAAGCAAAGCGGGTTTTTCCGTTCTTCCGAAATTGATGTCATTGGAACGGTCGCCATTCTCAAAACGGTCGGTGAGCAGAAAATACAGATTAGCACCTTCCCAAACAAAAGGTGTTTCGGCGGATTTTTCAGAAATTTTGGAAACAGATGAGCAGGAAGCCAGCAAGCCTGCGGAAAGGAAAAATATCATTTTTTTCATAATGCAAAATACAGTTTCAGAATAATTATCAAAGATAAAGAATTGTAATGATAGGCTGAATTTCTTAAAAATTTTAACATTTTATTAACAAAAATATGTATATTTGCTCTTCATTTTAAAACAAAATATTTAAAAACACCGCCTATCGAAGAAAAACTCTACTCATTTTTGTATTATTAAACTGAAAAAAATTGAATATCCTTTTTTAATCATAATAATTTTTAAACGCAAAGATTTATAAAACTACCAACCGTTTTTTAAGGCTCGCAAAGGTGTTTGACTCATCAAAGTTCGCAGAGAATTTCTTTGCTAAGTTTGTGCCTTTTCGCTCTTAAAAACAGAGAGGTAGCAATAAAAAAATCTTCGCAGAATCTTTGTGTTTAAAACAATAAAATTTCAGGACTTAATAATACCATTTTAAAATTGTTAAATAAATTTGATTAACTACTGAGCATGAGTGTAGTAGCAAGGCAGGGTTTTAAATATTCCATTGTTGGGTATCTCGGTTTTCTTCTGGGAACTTTTTCGGCGATATTTATTTTCCCTTATGACATGGAGTTTTACGGGAAGCTGAGATTTGTTCTTCCTATGGCGGAAATATTTCTGCCGGTTGTGGTATTCGGGGTTTCTTTTTCTAATGTGAAGTTTTTTCATCAGACTTCTCTGGACGGGAAACATCATAATTTCCTGTCGCTTTCCCTGATTTTTGTTTTTCTTAATTTTCTGATTGTTTCGGGCGGTTATCTTTTAGCCAATACGCTTTTTCCCGAGCTGAAAACCATGGAAATATGGAAAATGAAAAACCTGATTTTCCCATTGGTTCTGATTCTCGCGCTGAGTGCGGTTTTCAATAAATTCCTGTCGAATTACAAAAGGATTGTCGTTCCGAATATCTTTGAAAACCTCCTTCCGAAAATCGCCAATCTCGGAGCATTTGTACTGTTTTTCTTTCTTCATGTTCCCGAAAAAGGCGCATATCTTTTCTTTATCGTAATGTTTTTCATCGGATTGCTGGGATACATTTTTTATACGAATAAATTAGAAAGAATACAGCCCGATTTCAGCACGGATTATTTCAAAAAAGACAGCCTTTGGAAAAATATTTTCAACTACAGTTTTTATGGGTTTCTCGGAAATATCGGGAATTTTATTGCGATGAGGATTGACAATGTCATGATTGGCGAATTCCTGAATTTCGAGCTGAACGGAGTGTACAGCACACTTCTCGCCATTATTTCGCTGATTAGCATTCCGGCAATGGGATTGTACAATATTTCCGCTCCGATTATCAACAAAACGATTGAGGAAGAAAACTACGAAGAACTCGACCGTATTCATAAAAAATCTTCACTTACGCTGTTTTTTACCGGATTGGTACTGCTTTCCTGCGTTCTTGTCGGATTTCATTATCTCACGGATTTCATTAAAAACGGACATCTTTTGAAACAGGCGGAACCTGTTGTCTGGGTTCTCGGTTTTGCAACGCTTTTTGATTTGGCAACGGGGTTCAACGGACATATTATTTCTCTGTCGAAATATTACCGTTTCAATATTGTGGTGATGCTGTTCCTTGCATTCACTACCGTTGCGCTTAATCTTATTTTCCTGAAATACACTCACCTCGAACTACTCGGAATTGCGATTGCTTTTGCGATTTCCCTGACTTTGTATAACCTCATCAAAATCATTTTCAATTACCGGAAATTCAACGTTTTTCCACTGACGATTGAGATGATGTACGCAATGATTCTGGGAACACTTGCGATTACGGTTGCCATACTTCTGCCCGATTTCAACAGCAGTTTTCTGAATCTGGTATACAAACCTTTAATAGTTCTTGCATTCTTCTTTACGGGAAATCATTTTATGAAAATTTTTCCTTTGGAAGACTATATCAGCAAATCTTTTTTGAAGAGTATTTTTAGATTTTAATGTTTTAAAATATTACTAACACTCCGCTAAAAACATCCCGCTGCCACCTTCCCAAAACCGAGGAATTATCTTGCGTTTATTTTTCGCAAGCTCGGGGTTTATGCCGAATATTGAAACCTAACGAAGTGGTTCGACGAAGTCAAATAAATTTGTTTGACATTAACTCATTGTAATTCTGCCTTTGATGCTCAAAAACAAAATGATTATAACATCTTTCCATTTATTTGCAACGCTGTGATTTCAATTTTTTGGAAATTTGTATAAAATTTTTAAAAATGGGAAGCTGCTGCAATAATCATAATCACGAAAACCAGCCTCATCCGAGCGAAAGAACCTCTCCAAGCTCCGTCTATTACTGCCCGATGGAATGTGAAGGCGAAAAAGTGTATTTCCAGCAGGGAAAACGCTGTCCGGTCTGCAATATGTTCCTCGTTCCGATTGAAGAGAAAGAGGGATTTAAGCCATCAGTTGTTAGTCATCAGCCATCAGCAGAAAATGCCGGAAAATACTACTGTCCGATGTTCTGCGAGGGCGATAAAGTCTATGATTCCAATATCGGTTGTCCTGTGTGCGGAATGGATTTGGTGCAGATTCCGGGGAAAGGAGAAGCCGTGCAGAACAATACTTTTCAGATTCTGAAGAAAAAATTCCTGATTGCACTGGCATTTACCATTCCCATTTTCTTTCTCGCCATGGGCGCAATGTGGATAGACATGCCGTTTTCCGAAAAAACAGGCGGCTGGATTCAGCTCTTGTTGTCTGTTCCTGTAATTTTTTATGCAGGATGGTTTCTGCTGAAAAGAGGGTGGGTTTCTTTCAAAACATGGAAACTCAATATGTTTTCCCTGATTGCATTGGGAACAGCCGCTGCCCTAATTTTCAGTATTATCGCATTAATTTTTCCTGAAATTCTTCCTCACGAACTGATGCACGGCGGAAAAATACCGCTTTATTTTGAATCCGTCTGTGTCATTCTTACTCTGGTAATTATGGGACAAATGCTCGAAGCCAAAGCTCACCGGAAAACGGGAAAAGCGATTGAAGAACTCATGAATCTTTCTCCAGATACTGCAAATCTCATCACCGGAACTACGGAAAAGAAAGTTTCCTTAGCGGAAGTGAAAACTGGAGATATTCTGCGTGTAAAACCGGGAGAAAAAATTCCGGTGGACGGAAAAATCATCGAGGGAAATTCCAGCGTAGACGAAAGCATGATTACCGGAGAACCCATTCCGGCGGAGAAAAAAAAGGATGATAAAGTAACTTCGGGAACACTGAACGGAAGCGGTTCATTCCTGATGAAAGCCGAAAAAGTCGGGGAAGATACACTCCTTTCCCAAATCATCAGAATGGTGAACGAAGCAAGTCGCAGCCGTGCGCCGATACAGAAATTAGTGGACAAAATCTCAGCAGTTTTCGTGCCTGTGGTTATCGGAATTTCCATTCTTACCTTTATTTTATGGAATATTTTCGGTGGTGAAAATAAAATGATTTATGCATTCGCCAATGCAGTTGCCGTGCTGATTGTCGCTTGTCCGTGCGCTTTAGGACTGGCAACGCCTATGAGCATGATGGTCGGCATCGGAAAAGGTGCAAGAAACGGAATCCTCATCAAAAATGCCGAAGCATTGGAACAAATGAGAAAAGTAGACATCATTATCACCGATAAAACGGGAACACTGACTGAGGGAAAACCCGGTCTTGACGATATCGAAATTTCCTCACCCCTAAATCCCCTCTCCCAAGGAGAGGGGACTTCGGACGCTAAAAATGAACTTCTGAAACTGGCAGCTTCTCTGAATCAGAATTCGGAACATCCTTTGTCTAATGCAGTTTTAAATGCTTTTGTCATTCTGAATGAAGCGAATCGAAATGAAGAATCTTGCGAACAACATGGAGATTCTTCGCTGCGTTCCTCCGCTCAGAATGACAAATTAGAAAAGGTTGAAAATTTTGAAAATATTTCCGGTAAAGGCGTGAAAGGAACGATTAATAATGAAGAAATTTTATTGGGAAATGAAGCACTTCTGAAACATTTCGACATCGAAGTTCCGAACAAATTAAAAGAAAAAGCATTTGAAAAACAGGACGAAGCCAAAACTATTTCCTATCTGGCAAAAGGAGGAAAAGTTCTCGGATTTCTGAGTTTTTCAGATAAAATAAAAACGGCTTCCAAACAGGCGGTTGATTATCTCCATTCCCAGAATATCAAAGTCATCATGATGACCGGAGATAATGAACATACCGCAAAAGCCGTTGCCCAAAAGCTGGGAATCAAACATTACGCTGCCAACTGCCTTCCCGAAGATAAAATGAAGGAAATAAAAAAACTGCAAAGCGAAGGAAAAATCGTTGCCATGACCGGAGACGGAATCAATGATGCTCCTGCTCTCGCTCAGGCAAATGTGGGAATCGCAATGGGAACAGGCTCTGATGCAGCGATTGAAAGTGCGGGAATCACTTTGGTAAAAGGCGATATTCTCGGTGTGGCAAAAGCCAGGATTCTGAGCGGAAAACTGCTGAAAAATATCAGGGAAAATCTGTTTTTTGCTTTTATTTACAACACGATTGGAATTCCCGTTGCTGCGGGATTGCTCTACCCGTTGTTCGGAATCCTGCTCAGCCCGATGATTGCGGCGGCGGCGATGAGTTTCAGTTCTGTTTCGGTTATTTTAAATTCATTGAGATTGAATAATGCGGAGATTGATGTGGAATAAAAAGCTCTGCCGTAAAAAAAAATACAGAAAATTTTGAAAGCAGTTCGCAGTTATGATAAACTGTGCTAAAATAATGCATAACGAGTTCTTACAACTTATTTTTCCATGCTCTGCTTCGGAACTGTTTCCACCGGATTTTCCAAGTTATCGTAATACAGCCATTCAATCGCTCTCGGAAATTCCTGCGACCAGAAAAATTCGTTGTGTGTACCTTCGGGATTGATGCTGGTGCGGATTTCAAAATCGAAAAGATTTTTTTCTTCCCAGAGGTGCAGGCTTTCTTCAAAAAGGTGGATTCTCTTTACCATTTTCGAGCCTTCCTGTTCACCGCCGTACAGATATACTTTTGTTTTAAAAGGCTTCCGGAAGCTCAGCATCGGGAAATTATTGTGAGGTTCTACCCAAAGCGACGGCGAAAAAATCAGTAATTTGGAATACACTTCCGGATACAAAAATCCGCTGTAAATACTCACGAGGCCGCCCAGAGAACTTCCTCCGATTCCGGTAAATTCTCGTTCTTTTTTGGTGCGGTAGTTAATGTCCACAAAAGGTTTCAGCGTATCGGTGATGAATCGTATGTATTTTTTCCCTTCCGAACCTTTGGAAATTTCATCGTTATCAAAAATGTATTCATTGATACGTGATTCTTTCCCGTGTTCAACGGCAATGATAATTACATCGCCGCGACCGTATTCTGTCAGGAGAGACAGTTTTTTATCGATTTCCCAGTTGCCGTATTCACTGCCTTCATTGAAAAGATTTTGTGCATCCTGAAGATACAAAACCGGATATTTTTTATCGGTAGAATAATAATCGTAGGGGAGAAGTGCCCAGACTTTCCGGCATCTGTCCAGCTGTGGAATGTAAAATTCTTCATCAATCACCTCCACAATCGGGAAAAACTCTTTTTTGAAAGGCCCCCAGTTGAGGCGCCATTTTTCGGCTTTGTCTTTGGTTTCTTTCTGAATTTTTTCGGCTTTCCGGTTGGGTGTGATATTTCCGTGTCGGTCGAGTTCCACATTTTCCCAGCCGCCTTTCGTGAATTTGTATTCTATTTTTTCAGGTAAAAGAGCATCATCAATTTCAATATAATAATTTTCGTTGTCTTTTTTAATGAGTTGAAAATTAAGGTCTTTTGGATTCCATTTGTTGAAATTTCCTGTAATATATACATTCCGGTCGTCTGCATCATCGGTAAAAAGATTGAATCTCATGCTGGATAATTCTGGTTTTACGGTTTAAAGATAGGAAAAAGAAACAAGATACAAGAAACAAGGAAAAAGATACAAGTGGGAATCTGCTCTCAATAACGTCAACAAATACCTCTCATCTTCTCCAAATCTCAAAGTCTCCAAGTCCCAAAATCTCCAAGTCTCAAAGTCCCCACGTCTCCAAATCTCAAAATCTCCAAGTCCCCACGTCTCCCAGTCTCCCAGTCCCCTCATCTCCCAGTCTCCCAGTCTCTCTTTCTCCCAATCTCAATATTTCCCTTTCCACTTTCTTTCCAGCTCTTCCCGGATTTTCTTTTCTGTGGAATTATTTCCCGGTTCGTAAAATTTCGTCCCCGAAATATCTTCCGGCAAAAATTCCTGATTGACGAAATTTCCTTCGTAAGAATGGGCGTACTGATAATCTTTGCCGTAATTCATGCTTTTCATCAGCTTGGTCGGTGCGTTTCTCAGGTGAAGCGGAACGGGAAGATTTCCGGTCTGTTTCACCAAAGAAAGTGCGGAATCTATTGCCATGTAGGCGGAATTGCTTTTCGGAGAAACGGCGAGATAAATAGCACATTCGCTCAAAATAATCCTTGCTTCGGGATTTCCGATAACGTTCACAGCCTGAAAACAGTTATTGGCAACCGTCAGCGCATTCGGATTGGCAAGCCCGATGTCTTCCGAAGCGAGAATCAACATTCTTCGAGCGATGAATTTGATGTCTTCACCGCCGGCAATCATTCTTGCCAGCCAGTACACCGCACCGTTCGGGTCGCTTCCGCGTATAGATTTGATGAAAGCGGAAATAATGTCGTAATGCTGTTCGCCGTTTTTATCGTAAAGCGCAATGGTTTCCTGCAAAACCGACATCACATCTTCATCGGAAATTTCTTTTTTCTTTGAATTTTTAAACTGATTCAAAACCAATTCCACGGAATTGATGAGTTTTCTCGCATCACCGCCGGAATATTGGATGAAAGCCTGTTTGTCCTTAATGACGAATTTTTTTTCTTCATCCTTATTGTAGCGGTTCAAAGCGATTTCTGCAAGCTCTTCTAATTTTTCGTAGCTCAGAGATTTCAAAACATACACCTGCGAACGGGAAAGCAGTGCGGAAACCACTTCAAAGCTCGGGTTTTCCGTAGTTGCTCCGATGAGGACAATCCAACCTTTTTCCACTGCATGCAGAAGCGAATCCTGCTGGGATTTATTGAAACGGTGGATTTCGTCAATGAAAAGAATCGGTGATTTTCCCGAAAAAAGATTTTGTTTTTTGGCTTCTTCAATCACTTCCCGAACGTCTTTCACACCCGAAGAAACTGCCGATATTTTATAGAATTTTCTTCCCGACTGCTCGGAAATAATTTCTGCCAGCGTGGTTTTCCCCGTTCCCGGAGGCCCCCAGAAGATAAGGGAATTGAGCGTATCGTTTTCCAGCATTTTGCGGATAGTTCCCGATTTTCCGGTAAGGTGCTCCTGCCCCAAAACTTCATCAAGGGTTTTCGGGCGGAGTTTTTCAGCTAAAGGGATGTTGTTGCTCAAGGTTTGTCGTTCAGAGTTTAATTTTTGTTTTTTTGCTGTGAACCTTTTTTTTTAAAATAAATATGCCGAAAAATTGTTTCTTAGAATTGCTTAAGTTTTATCCACCAAAATTTTAAAAACGTGAAATACCGTTTTTTTTTCTATGATTTCGGGCATGATGCTAAAAAATTAAAAGAAAACGAAATTTCTATTTCAAGGCATCTAAAGCCGCTGCATAATCCGGTTCCTGCCCGATTTCAGGTACTTGTTCCGTATAAATCACTTTTCCTGATTCGTCAATCGCTACAACCGCTCTGCTCAGAAGTCCTTTCAATGGTGTGTCTTCCATTGTTACGCCGTAATCTTCCCCGAAATTCCCTCTGAAATCCGACAATACTTCCACATTTTCCAGGCCTTCCGCAGCACAAAAACGGGCTAAAGCAAAAGGCAAATCTCTGGAAACATTGATAACAACGGTATTTTCCAATGAAGAAGCCTCTTTATTGAAAGCTCTCGCCGATGCGGCACAAACGCCTGTATCGATGCTTGGGAAAATGTTGAGCAAAACTTTTTTTCCTGTATAATCCGCAAGGTGCTTTTCCGATAAATCGGCTGCTACCAGAGTAAATTCCTGTGCTTGTGTTCCTGTTTCGGGAAGATTTCCGACCGTATGAGCCGGATTCCCTTTGAATGTAATATCTGCCATATTATTGATTTTTTAATTTCTCAAAGTTATTAAAAATAAAAGACTTTATAATTTAGATGTTTTTATTTTTTGGGCTCTTCGCCATTTTGTATGGAAAAAAAAATATCCATATTATTTTAAAATGACCTCGGAAACGGAGGCGTTAAAAATTTTAAAGAATTTTCGTTAAGAAATCGACCAGATTCGCCGATTCCATTGA
>JASGDB010000116.1:0-21363 GCA_049841315.1 Bergeyella sp.
AAGAACAGGAATTTAGAATTTATAGATAAATGTTAATTTTAAAATCCACAGTTTTTGTCGAAGAACCAAAATTTTTTTAATAATCGAAGTTTCGACAAAATCAAATAATGCACATTACAATCTTCTTTACTAAATTTGCTCCAATCAAAACGCATGAAAACAGATATAATATTAAGGTATTTTCCTGAACTTTCAGAAAAGCAGGCAGAACAGTTTTGTCAGCTCGAAGCACTTTACAGAGAATGGAACGAAAAAATCAATGTTATTTCCCGAAAAGATATGGATTCCCTGTATGAAAAGCACGTTCTTCATTCTTTGGGAATTGCGAAAATCATGGAGTTCGCTCCGGGAACGAAAATTTTGGACATCGGAACAGGAGGCGGTTTTCCGGGAATCCCGCTCGCAATACTTTTCCCTGAAACGGAATTTACCCTTATTGATTCCATTGGCAAAAAAATCACCGTCGTCAATGCTGTTGTGGAAGCGATTGGTTTGAAAAACGTAACCGCCGTACACGGAAGAGCGGAAAAAGTGAAAGATAAATTTCATTTCGTCGTCAGCCGTGCCGTTACGCAGATGCCGGTTTTCCTGCGCTGGCTGAAAGGTAAATTTGCAAAAGAGCAGTTCAATCCGAAGCCTAACGGAGTGCTTTACCTCAAAGGCGGAGATTTGGCGGAAGAACTTGCCGGAATCCGCTGTGATATTTATTTTCTGAAAAATTACTTTGAAGAAGAATTTTTTGAAACCAAAAAAGTAGTCTACGTTCCGAAAGAAAATTTCAACTCATAGTTTGTCTGTTTTAATAATTTGTAGTAATTTTAGTCGTGTTTTAAATATTTAGTTAAACTGAAACGTCAGCCTTATCAAGGTTCAAAACCTTCACAAGGCTTGAAAAAAGGAAAATTATGAAGAACGTACATGCAATTTTAATGACAGCCATTTTGGCTTTAGGAGCGGTTTCCTGTAAGGATAACAACGATTACGAAACCATTAAGGAAATCGCCAGAATCTCGATTGATAGTGTGAAAATCCAGAAGGATACGATGGATATTTATTCGGTACAGGAAATCCTGACCTATTCTGATTACACCCGTGGCTGTGAGGCTTTTTACGGACACCAATATGAGAAAGACGATTTCGACCGTTACGTTACGACATACAAATTCAAAACGGACGGAACCTGTACTACAGAAGGTGCATTTGCTTCAAAAATCAATTTTGAGCCTCAAAACACAGGAAAATATACATTCAAATTCTGGCAGGGAAAAGATTCGCAAGAGCAAGACATCTGGCTGGAAAAGACCGTAGTTGTAGAATAATGGGGAAATTTCTTCTGTTTTTTTTCGTGTTCGTATGCAGTTTTCTGTATGCCCGGAAATTATTTGGAATGAACACAAAAAGCTGACATGGGAAAACTTTAATGTTCAGCAGAAATATCAACTGCCATGAAATTTTTAGAAAAAAGCATCAGCCACATCCTCGAAAATCATCCCGACCTTTCGGAAATCACCATTGTAACACCCGGAAAAAGGCCTATGGTTTTCATCAAAAAAATTCTGAAAGAAAAGGAATATTCCGGTTTTCTGCCCCGATTTGTAACGATTCAGGAAATAATTACGGAAATATCGGAGCTTCAGGAGATTAACGGTGTAGCACTTTGGCTTTTTGCGTATGATGTGTACAGAAAAACATATCCCTCAGAAGATTTTGCGCAGTTTCTGAAATGGTTTCCTACCGTTCAGAAAGATTGGGACGATATGCTGAAATTTGCGGAAAGCGATACTGCGGTTCTGCAATACATGCTCGATGAAGAGCGCATTCGCAACTGGAGTGAAAAGTTGGGAGAAGAAACTTCTGCACTCAAAAAAAATCTGAATTTCTGGAAAAAGATGAATCAATTTCTTCCGGCTCTTAGAAAAGAGCTTGAGAATAGCAATCTTGCTACTTCGGGAATGATTCATGAAAAAACGAAAGGCGGAATTGAAAATTTTGTTCAAAAAACAGACCGAAAATATGCTTTTTTAGGCTTTAATGCCCTAACTCCGGTGGAAGAAAAACTCATCCGTTCGCTTTTGCAGTTTGATAAGGCGTTGTGCTGTTTCCATTCGGATTCTTACTATATGGAAGACGAACGGCAGGAAGCCGGAAAGTTTCTCCGCGAGTATAAAACATGGAAAGAATTCAATGAAAGCCGTGGGTTTCGCTGGACAGAAAAAGATTTTGAACAACCGAAAAATATTAAAGTTTACGAAGTTTCGGGCAATATTTCTCAGACCAAAATTCTACCCGAAATCCTTTCCGAAACGAAGAGTCATTCCGATACGGCGGTTGTGCTTCTCGATGAAAATCTGCTTCCCGCTTCTTTAGATGCTTTGAGTTCTGCCGGAGCGCTGAATATCACCATGGGATTTCCGCTGAAAAATCTGTCGTTTTCCAATGCGGTGAAACAGGTTTTTTATCTTCAGAAACAGCTTCACAAAAAGGATTCTTCGTATTACTACAACGATATTCTCCCGATTTTGGAAGAAATGCCTTTGAATGAAAAAGATAAAAATCTGATTGAAAAATTTCTCCGTGAAATCGAGGAGTTCAATATTATTTACATTTCAAAGCAAAAATTGGAAGACGGGCTTAGGGAGCTGAGCTTTTTTCCACTGCTGAAAAAACAGGATTCACGGGAATTGCTCGAGTTTTTCACCAAATTCTGTACGGAGCTGAAATTTCGTGAAGATATTGAAAAAGACGATATTCTGTATGAAAATATTTCGCATTTTGAGAAAATATTCAGAGTGATTATCAATCAGATTTCGCCTTATGATTTCAGTATAGATACGGAAACTTTAGAGGTGCTTATCAGCCAGCTTGTGAATTCGGAAACGATTGATTTTGAGGGAGAACCTTTGCAGGGAATTCAGGTAATGGGGCTTTTGGAAACGAGACTTCTCAATTTTGAAAACGTGATTATGCTTTCCGTGAACGAGGGAAAACTTCCGCTCGGAAATTCGCAAAATACGTATCTGCCCTTTGATGTCCGCAAGATTTTCAATCTGAATACCTTTATTGAAAACGACAGCATTTATGCCTATCATTTTTACCGCCTGATTCAGAATTCGCAGCATATTCATCTCCTTTACAATGCATTGAGTTCGGGTGTGAATACGGGAGAAAAAAGCCGTTTCATCACGCAGATGGAAATGGAAAGTCCGCATACTGTTGAGCATATTATCATCGAAAACAATTCCGAACCGATGGAACCGCAGACTATGGTGATTGAAAAAACGCCTACAGTAATGGAAAAATTAGAAGCGTGGAAACACAGGGTTTCCGTTTCTCATCTTATCAATTATCTTTATAATCCGGTTGATTTTTATTTTTCCAAAGTGCTGGGAACTTCCGAAGCAGACGAAATGGAAGAAGAATTATCGGTGCGTAATTACGGAAATCTCATTCACTACGCTCTGGATTATCTGTATTCCAATCTCAAAGGTAAAATTCTGATTGAAAGCGATTTGCGGAATTTAATTACAAAAAAGGATGAAGCGATTTCCGAAGCCATTATAAAGCTGAAACATCAGCCGGAATTTTATGAAAAGGGAATGAATTTCGTTCATAAATCCATTGCTTTTAAAATTCTGGGCGATATTCTGGATTACGATTTACAGCTTATTCAAAACGGAAATACGCTCGAAATCATTGACCTTGAACGAAAATTTGAGGGAATTGATTTTTACCTCGATGACGAACAATCGCGGAAAGTTTCGCTGTACGGCTTTATCGACAGAATCGACAAACTGAACGGAACGGTAAGAATCATAGACTACAAAACCGCAAAAACCAGCAATCTGAAAGTGAAAATCGACGAAGACAAAATTGAGGATTATCTTTGCCATAATCACCGGAAACAGGCTTTACAGCTTTGCATGTATCAGTATGTGCTGAATCATCTTCCTGAATTTGCGGCGGAAAATATCGCAACCGGAATATGGAGTTTTGCGGAAGTGAACAGGGGAGTAGCCACTTTGGAATTTGATAAATGCAGTCTGGATGATGCTCTGGTTTCCGTAAGGAATCTGATATCTGAAATTCTGAATCCGGAGATTCCGTTTGCGGAAACAGTTTCTTTATGAAAAAAAATAAAAATCTAAACACTATGCCAGAAGAACACAAGCCCGAACCGGAGTTTTCAAAAGAAGACGAAAAGAAATTTGCCATGAACAGCATGCGCCAGTATGGTGTGTATTCTGCGATTGTGTTTCAGATGCTGGCAACGATGGGATTGTCGTTTTGGGGCGGAAAGAAGCTGAATGATTATTACGGAATCGAAAATAATCTCCTCACGGTAGGAATCGGACTTCTCGGAATGGTTCTCGCTTTTTACAATCTCCTTAACCAACTGAAAATTGTTCAGAAAAATGAAAAGTAATACCTTTATTATTATCCTTTATTTTGTGTTTTTTGCTGTACATTTTGTGCTTTGGCAGGTGTTCGTGAAAGATTTTGACACAACTTTTATTAAATATTACCTGTTTCTCACACTGCTTTTTATGATGGTGATTACTATAATGTCGATTTTCAAAAAGCTGTATCCCGATTATTTGGGATTTGTGTTTATGGGGCTGGTGCTTTTTAAGCTCGCGATGATGTTTTTCGTAATGAATAAGCTGAATCTCAGTGAAGTACCGAATTACAAACTGCATTTTATACTGCCTTATCTGGTATCGCTCACGCTCGTTACTTTTTATTCCATTAACCTGATAAAAAAAGATGAGAAAAATCAGTAAAACCTATTTCGTATTCTGATTTCTTTTCCTATTTTTGCAAAACTTTAAAAAGACTTATATCAATGCTGAAAAGAGTAGTACTTTTAGTCGGTTTTTTAACAACATTTACCCTTTCTTCTGCACAACACAGCACCGCTCCTGCGGCTGAAAACCATACTGTGGCAGAGCTTTCCGAAGCTGATAAGGAAAAAGCGGAAAATCAGGAATTTATTAAGCATCACCTTCTGGATGCGCACAGCTTTGATATTATGGTAACCAAATCCGGTACTCATGTAGGATTTCCGCTTCCGGTGATTTTCTATGATAAGGCTAACGGATTTCATTTTATGATGAGCTCGGCATTTCACCACGGAGAAAATGTGGTAGAGAGTAAGGGAGCCCACTATAAATTATTCCACGAAAAAATCTACAAAACAGACGCAGCCGGAACAATCGCAATGGATGAGCATCATCATGCTTCCAATGAAAAAGTTTTGGATTTATCCATTACAAAAGGAGTGTTCATGATATTGGTAACGGCACTTCTGATGCTTTGGATTTTCGGGTCTATGGCGAAGAATTATAAAAAATCTTTGGTTCCGTCAGGAGTTGGAAAACTTTTCGAGCCATTGGTCATCTTCATCCGTGATGATATTGCTAAACCTAATATCGGACACAATTATCAGAAATACATGAGCTTTCTGCTTACCGCATTTTTCTTCATACTGTTTCTGAACGTTTTCGGACTGCTTCCGTTCGGAATTAACGTAACAGGAAATCTTGCAGTAACAGCTTCTCTGGCAATTATTACATTTATTATTACTCAGTTTACCGCCAACAGAAATTACTGGCAGCACATCTTCTGGATGCCGGGACTTCCTTTGCCGATGAAACTGATTATGATGCCGATTGAAATTATCGGAGTGTTCATCAAGCCGTTTGCATTGCTGATACGTCTCTTTGCGAACATGTCTGCGGGACACATCGTAGTAATGTCGCTGATTGCCATGATTTATGTGTTTAAAAACATAATTGCAGGAGTTGCTTTCCCGTTCCTTACCTTTGTGATTTATCTGCTGGAGGTTTTGGTAGCATTCTTACAGGCATATATCTTTACAATGCTTTCTGCGGTATATTTCGGTATGGCGAATGAGGAACATCATGAGGAAGCTCATTAATTAAAAGAGCCAAGTAGAAAGTAAAAAGAGCCAAGTGGGTTGAGCCCTGAAAGGGCGAAATAAAATAGCCAAGCCCTTGGAAAATGAAAAAAAAAGTGATGATTTCATCATTTATAAAAAAAACAGAAAACTAATTTTTTAAAATTATATATTATGGAAATTCCTAAAATTGTAGGTGCAGGTTTAGTAGTAATCGGAGCAGGTATCGGTATCGGTAAAATCGGTGCTGCTGCTTTGGAAGGTATGGCTCGTCAGCCAGAGCAGTTCGGAAAACTTCAGACTGCGATGCTTATCGCTGCTGCACTTGTGGAAGGTCTTGCGTTTGCTGCATTATTTGCGGTTAACTAAGATTATCCAAACACACAATCACCGGCCGGGAACGGTTGGTTACGTCCGGTGATTTTAAATTTTAAAAAATCAAAAAGAATAAAAATATATAATTCCTAATTCATTATGGGCGAGTTATTAGAACAATTTTCATCCGGTTTGTTTATCATCCAATCCGTTATTTTCTTAGTATTGCTTTTCGTTATGCAGAAATTCGCATGGAAGCCGATTATGAAAGCGATTAACGAGAGAGAAGTTACGATTGTGGATTCTCTTAATCAGGCGAAACTGGCAAAGCAGGAAGTAGAAAATCTGAAAGCTGAAAACGAAGTCATTATCCGTGAAGCAAAAGCAGAACGCGACGCTATCTTGAAAGAAGCAAGAGAAATCAAGGAAAAAATCGTTGGTGAAGCTAAAGATGCTGCAAAAGCGGAAGGAGATAAAATGATTGAGCAGGCTAAGCAGAGCATTGATGCAGAAAAAACTGCAGCGATGTCTGACATCAAAAATCAGATTGGAGTTCTGTCCGTAGGTATTGCGGAGCAGATTCTGAAACAGAAATTAGACAACACAGATGCTCAGAACGCTTTAGTGGAAAATATTCTTAACCAATCAAAACTGAACTAAGATGCTTTCATCAAAAGTTGCAAAAAGATACGCACAGGGATTGCTCGACTTTTCTGCGGAGAGCGGTTCTGTGGAAACTATCTTCGGGGAAATGAAAGATGTCGTGAAAATCATGAATGAAAGCAAGGAGCTGAATTCTTTTTTCGCCACGCCTTTTATTGATGTGAAGAAAAAGCTGAACGCAGCAGGTCAGATTTTTGCAGGTTTTTCAAAACCGGTGCAGAATTTCATCGCTTTAATCATCAAGCACGGCCGTGAAACTCAGCTGAAAAATATTGCTCAGGCATTCATCAGCAAAGTGGAAGACCTGAATGGCGTACAGAGAATTTCGCTTACTTCGGCAGCACCGCTTTCTGAAAAAGCAGTGGAAGACATCCTGAAATCCGCACAACTCGTGAACCACAGCAAAGGTTTCGACCTTCAGACCGCAATCAATCCCGATATTATCGGAGGATATATTTTAAGAGTAGGCGACCAGCAGATTGATACTTCTGTCCGCACAAAACTCAACCTATTAAAAAAAGATTTCCAGTTAAATTAAGATAAAACAACCATACAATGGCAGAAATAAATCCGGCTGAAGTTTCAGCAATTTTAAAACAGCAATTGGCCAACTTTGATACACAGAGCAATGTGGAGGAAGTAGGTACAGTATTAACAATCGGTGACGGTATCGCTCGTGTTTACGGTCTTGAGAATGTACAGTACGGAGAATTGGTAAAATTTTCTTCCGGAGTAGAAGGAATCGTACTGAACCTTGAAGAAGACAACGTAGGTGTTGCACTACTTGGTGAATCCAAACTCGTAAAAGAAGGCGACACGGTGAAAAGAACCAATACCATTTCTTCTATCAAAGTAGGAGAAGGACTTTTAGGGAGAGTAGTTGATACGCTCGGAAATCCCATTGACGGTAAAGGCCCGGTTACCGGAGATTTATACGAAATGCCTTTGGAAAGAAAAGCTCCGGGTGTAATTTACAGACAGCCTGTAAACGAACCACTTCAAACCGGAATCGTTGCAATCGACTCCATGATTCCAATCGGAAGAGGACAGAGAGAGCTTATCATCGGGGACAGACAGACAGGTAAAACTACTGTTGCTATTGACACCATTCTTAACCAGAAAGAATTTTATGACGCAGGGAAACCTGTATATTGTATCTACGTTGCTATCGGGCAGAAAGCGTCCACAGTAGCGCAGATTGTTCAGACTTTGGCTGATAAAGGAGCTTTGGCTTATACCGTAGTAGTAGCGGCGAATGCTTCCGACCCTGTTCCGATGCAGGTATATTCTGCAATGGCAGGAGCAGCAATCGGGGAATACTTCCGTGATACCGGTAGACCTGCATTGATTATCTATGATGATTTATCAAAACAGGCGGTGGCTTACCGTGAGCTTTCTCTGCTTTTGAGAAGACCTCCGGGCCGTGAAGCATATCCGGGAGACGTATTCTATCTGCACTCCAGACTATTGGAAAGAGCAGCGAAAGTAATTGCTGATGATGAAATCGCAAAACAGATGAACGACTTACCTGAATCTTTGAAACCAATCGTAAAAGGAGGAGGTTCTTTAACAGCACTTCCAATCATTGAAACTCAGGCAGGAGACGTTTCCGCTTATATTCCGACTAACGTAATCTCCATTACAGACGGACAGATTTTCCTTGAATCCGACCTATTCAACTCAGGGGTTCGTCCTGCAATCAACGTTGGTATTTCCGTATCCAGAGTAGGAGGTAACGCTCAGATTAAATCAATGAAAAAAGTGTCCGGTACATTGAAACTTGACCAGGCACAGTATAAAGAACTGGAAGCATTCGCAAAATTCGGTTCCGACCTTGATGCGGCTACGCTTTCCGTAATCTCCAAAGGGGAAAAGAACGTGGAAATCCTTAAACAGCCTGTAAACTCACCGCTTCGTGTGGAAGACCAGGTAGCAATGGTTTACGCGGGAACTGAAAACCTGTTGAGAAACGTTCCGGTAAGAAAGGTGAAGGAATTCATGAAAGAATACACCGATTTCCTGAAAACCAAACATCCGGAAACTATGGCTGCCATCAAAGCCGGTAAAATCGACAACGATATTACCGATGTTCTGAAATCAGCAGCAAGTGATTTAGCTTCTAAATACAATTAATTGTTTTACGGTTTGATATTGTTTGAAATAATTTGAACAATATCAAACCAATAAAAACTTTCAAACTATATCAAACCATTTAAAGAATGGCAAACTTAAAGGAAATACGAGGAAGGATTACTTCAATCTCATCCACCATGCAGATTACCAGTGCAATGAAAATGGTTTCTGCCGCGAAACTGAAAAAAGCGCAGGATGCAATTGTAATGCTTCGTCCATATTCAGAAAAACTGCAGGAAATTATCCAGAATGTGAATGCCAATCCTGACCCGGACAATATTTCTCCTTATGCTGCAAGCAGAGAGGTGAAAAGAGTGCTCTTTATCGTCGTAACTTCCAACAGAGGTCTTGCCGGAGCATTCAACTCGTCCGTGATTAAGGAACTGAACAACAGGCTTACGGACATCAATGCTGAAACGGAAGTGCTTACCATTGGTAAAAAAGCTTTCGACGGACTGAGAAAAACCAAAAAGGTTTTTGAAAACCACAGTGAAGTATTTGATGCCCTGAATTTCGATAATGTGTCAAAAGCAACGTTATCGGTAATGAAACAGTTCAGAGAAGGGAAATTTGACAAGGTATTCATTATCTACAATAAATTCATCAATGCGGCGACTCAGGAAGTGGTAACAGAGCAAGTGCTCCCGATTGCCATGCCTGAAAACACCAACTCAGGAGCGAATACAGACTATATCTTTGAACCTAACGCGAAAGAAATTCTGGATAATCTGATTCCGAAATCCATCAAAACGCAGGTATTCAAAGCGGTTTTGGATTCAGTTGCAGCAGAACATGGAGCAAGGATGACGGCAATGCACAAAGCAACCGACAACGCTCAGGCGCTGAAAAACGATTTGGTTATTTTCTACAACAAAGCACGCCAGGCTGCGATTACCAATGAGATTCTCGAAATCGTAGGCGGTGCGGAAGCATTGAAAAACGGATAATTTTTTCCTCAATAAAGAAAAAAAAGCATCGGATTTCCGGTGTTTTTTTTATACTGTTTTTATTATTTGCGTAATTTTAGGGTATCTAAAAAAAATCTGATATTTTAATTAGTCGCTCCTTATAATACCCCTCGCTGGCGCAAGCGTCCATTCTTGTGCCGACAAAAAAGTTTTAAAATATAAGTGGAGGTACGCCGTATGAAGCGAATATCGAATATTTGAAAAACTATACGGAGAGCAGCGGTTCATTTAAGTTTTTGCACAAGGATTATTTGGGCAGTATTCTTGCGGTAACGGACGAAGCAGGAACCAAATTAGAGCAGCGGCACTTTGACGCATGGGGCAATCTGACACATATAAAGATTGGAAACAATGCCATAATAACCGACAAGGAACAGATAAGGAATTATTTGTCAGACGGGAATCTTATAGTAGACAGAGGCTATACGAGCCACGAGCATTTTGCGGAGGTTGGTTTAATCCACATGAACGGAAGGCTGTATGACCCATTGCTGAGAAGATTTTTAAATGCCGATGAGAACATACAGGATATGTTCAATACGCAGAACTATAATAAGTATGGTTATGTGCTGAACAATCCGCTGATGTTTAATGACCCGAGCGGGGAGTTTTTTGCGTTTCTTGGACTTGGTGTTTTATTTTGGAAAGCAGTAATTATAGGAGCCGCTGTGGGGCTGGCTTCATACAGCGTAGGAGTTGCAATTTCCGGACAACAATGGAATTTATTAGGAGCATTGAAATCTACATTTTTTGGAGCATTAGGCTGAGCTGCCAGTTTTGGAATAGGAAGTTTGTTTTCAGGTGCCGGGGGGTGTGTAACGGATTTAGCATGGAGTATAAAAGAATCCATTGGAGGTTTTGGCTTGGCAGTTGTACAGGCAGGAACGCACGCTATTTCGCAGGGAGTTTTGGGTTTAATGCAAGGCGGAGATTTTGTAAGTTCAGCGATAAGTGGCTTTGCAGGAAGTTTGGGAGCGAGTGGTTGGAACAGTGTCATGGGAACAAGCGGCGGAGCAATGATTGCTTTTGGAGCATTAAGTGGTGGTATTGCTTCAGAACTAAGTGGAGGTAACTTCTGGCAGGGAGCGATTACTGGGGGAATAGTAGCTGGATTGAATCACGCGATGCATCAGATAGGTGGACCGGGAGATGATGAGTTAATAAAAAAACTAACACCTGAGCAACGAAAACAACTTGAACAAATTAAATCAGGAACTCAACTTACGACAGAAGCTCTTCAAAAAACAGGTTTAGATAAAGTCTTGGACAATTGGATAGAGTTAGGCAAAAATTTAAAAGTAGGTGTCGTAGATTATCTATCTATGGGAGGAGAAATTTATTATGACCATAAACTACAGCAGTATAATGGGATTAGTAAGAATGAATTTACATTTAGGTTTGTTACAAAAGCTGCTTCAGGTCTAACATCTGCACATTTTGGTTCTCTTGCTGGAGCTGCTATCGGAGCTGAATACGGAGCTACTGTTGGTGGGGTTGTTGGAACTGTCGTTGGAGCGGGTATTGGTTTTTATATAGAAAATACTTATTGGAAAGGAATAAAATATTTTGATAATTTTATGACAAGATTTGGGGGATATCTCCAAAGACAGGTCATTTTTAATTATAACAGAGGATTTTAGATAGAGGATTTATGGAAGTGAAAAAAGAAGTTTTACGCAAGCTATCAACAAGTGTTCTAAATGAGTATATAAAAAATGATAGTAGATTTAGATCCCAAGCTGTTGAATATGCATTTGAAATATTACAACAAGAAAGAGGTATTTACTTTTCTGATGAAGAAATATTGAGAATACAAAATTTACTACAGAAGAAGACAATAACAGAACAGCCAAGTTATATTAGAAAGCAAGAACAGGAAAATAAAAATTTAGATATTGAGACTGTAATGAATCAGTCTTCCATATTTTCCAAAAATAACATAATTTTTTTGTCGACAATATTTAGTCCTTTATTGGGCAGGTCAAACGCATTAAAATAATAAAAGCCAGCACTTGTTGCTGGTTTTTATATTGCTGATAATCAAATATTTAACTTGTGTAATTAGGGTTTTATTTGTATATTTATCTGATAATCCCTCGCTGGCGCGAGCGTCACGCTCGTGTCCCAATAGATAAAAATAAAATATGAGCAGAAAATATAAATTTCACGAAAAAGAAGGAGCTTATTTTATAAGTTTTGCTACCGTATTTTGGATAGACCTTTTTACGAGAATGGAATATTTTGACATCGTAATTTCTTCTCTGGATTATTGCCGAAAAAATAAGGGGATGATGATTTTCGGTTATTGTATTATGCCAAGTCATATTCATTTATTTACACTTATTTTTTTAACACCTGTTCCCTGAAAATCAAATATTTATGAGGATTTTAGCGAAGTGTTGTCTTAAAATTTGTTAAGAAAATCGGCTTAATCCCTCAAAAACTCTATATTTGAAATCCCAAAACAGATTTATGAACAAATTCATTCTAATATTTGCCCTTTTATTTTCCACACTTCACTTTTCGCAGACAGCGAAAGAAATTATCGACAAAAACATTGAAAATTCCGGTGGACTGACGAATTGGAAACTTCTGAACTCCGTGATTTTAACGGGAAAAGTAACCTTGGGAGTGAATGACGAATATCCGATTAAAATCCTCCAACAGCGCCCGAACCTTACCAAAACATCCATTATAGTCAATAAAAAAGAAACTCCGATTGAGGGGTACGACGGGAAAAAAGGTTACGCAATGAACTACGCTGCCAACAAAATTCAGGAATATCCGAATTACGTTCCCGAAAGTTTTGACAACGATTTTATCGATTGGGAAAATAAAGGTTTTGAAGCCAAATATTTAGGTAAGGAAAAAGTGGGCGATGTCTACTGCCACAAAGTGGAACTGACGAAAAACGTCAACAAAAACTATTATTATTTCGATACCAAAACGTATATGCTGGTAAAAGAGGAAAAAAGGGAAGAAGTCCTCAATTATTCCGATTATAAAAAAGTGGGAAATCTGTTTTTCCCATTCAGAATTGAAAGTTCGAGTGCGAAACGAGACAGCGATTATGTGATTATCCTCAATAAAATTGAGACGAACAAAGAACTTCCGTCCAATTCATTCAAATTTTAGCCATGAAAAAAATATTCATGTTTCTGCTTTCTGTAACGGCTTTTTTACAGAATTGCGCACAGAAAAAATCCGATGTATCAATAGCTAAAACTCAGGAACTCATGGGAAAAACAATTTATGATTATAAAGTAGAAAGTCTTGACTGTGGCGAAATCAATTTCGCAGACTTCAAAGGAAAAAAAATTCTCATTGTGAATACCGCTTCCGAATGTGGATTTACGCCGCAGTATGCCGATTTGGAAAAACTCCACGAAACGTATAAAGACAAGCTGGTTATCGTTGGATTTCCTGCCAATAATTTCGGAGGGCAAGAACCGGGAAGCAATGAAGAAATAGGAGCATTCTGCCAGAAAAATTACGGCGTTACATTTCCTATGGCAGCAAAAGTTTCCGTAAAAGGAGACGATACCGCACCTATTTTTAAATTTCTCACCGAAAAGGAATTGAACGGTGTTAAAAACTCGACTATTTTATGGAATTTCACCAAATTCTTGATTGACGAAAACGGGAAACTGATTGACAGCTTTGCCAGCACCACGAAACCGACGGATGAAGCGATTGTAAAATATCTGAAATAGAAGTTTCCATTTTGAAATCTGCGCTCATATCATCAGTTGAACTGCGTCATCTTCTCCGCAAAATGCTGTGAAAATTCCTTTCTGTCCTCCTCCAGCTTTTCGGAAGTGGTGGGAAGTACATAGCTGAAAAGGATTTTGTCTTCTTCATCCGTAAAGAAAATTTCTTTCTCCTCACCGTCAATCATCTGCGAGAAAATTTCCCACATCGAAGTATCATTTTCTTTTAATAATTCAAAAAACTTTCCGGCGTTGATTTGTATCGTTTTCATATTTTAAATTTTAAGTTACGAGGTGCGAGATTCGGGATTTGGGATACGAGATACGAGGTAATTTCTTCGTAAAATCTGTCATCTTTTCAAATTACTTTTCCCTATTCTCCATCCCAAAGTCTCATTTTCTCAAAGTCTCAAAGTCTCCTTGTCCCAAAATCTCCTTGTCTCTCAAACATTGGCTCTTTAAAATCCTAATATTTTGGTTTTAAACTGTATGGCAAAATTATCTTTGAAGCGAGGTGTGGCATAATGTCCGATTCTGTAAAAAAATCCGAGATTGAACTGTGAAGAAAGGAAATTGTTCCATTCCAGACCGATTTCATTGTAAAGGTGGTCGAGTTTCTGAAAATTAAACTGGTGAAATTCAGGATTTTTCATATTCCCGATAACGCCTCTGTACACAGCATCGAAGCTCGAAGTATTCTTTCCGAAACTTTTAAAATACCACGGAATTCTGTGGGTAATATACGTTCCGACGAATTTATCATTATAAAATTCTCCTCCCGGCATCGTCGCAAAACCGAGGTAGGAAGTAAGGTTGAAATTCAGGTCGTCTTTCCCGTTTCCGAGCCCGCTCATCGTGAAGTTATGCCAAATCGGTGCATCGCCCGCCGCCATGCCTCCGAATATCCGGAATCCCGTAACTCCGATGTCGGTTTTGAAATTGTGGGCAAAAAGCGCATCATATCGGCTGTACGATAAAGTTCCGCCCATACTTTTCCAGCCTTGTTCATAATTCAGATACAGTTCCGGGAATTTTTGTTCGTAGGTATATTTTCCGGACGGCGTCATGATATTTCTGGAATTCGGGGAAAATTTCAACGTGATATTGGTCGAAAAAACATCAAAATCATTTCCCAGATTTTTAAACTGATAATTAAAAAGCGGTTTTTCATCAGTCCTTTTTGCGGAGAAATTCATCGTGATTCCGTTGGTAATGTCGTTTTCATACATCAAACGGAAGCCTTTATAATGGTAAAAAATAGGATTGTTCAGCGCAACGCCGGCGTTCATGATTTTCATGCGGAAATTCCAGAGATTCTCTGAAAAACGCCCTGCTGCCATTACATCATCGAAATATTCTGCACGGAAAAAAGAGTTTTTTGCCAGCGTAGTTCTCACATCAATTCCCGCTCCGTATTTAAAGGTTTCATCACCGAAACCATAAGCAATATAAGCATCGGGAGAAATATATCTGTTGAATTTTTCATTGAGTTTGGCGGCGATTCCCAATCGGAATTTTTCGTACTGATTGAATCCGAGGATTCTTCCGGCATCAATATCCACCATTCCGAAGCGTATTTTTCCTTTCAGAAGTCCGGTTGCGATTCGGGCTTTCTGGTCGAGTTTATATTTTGAGCCGAGGCTGTCCACTTTCTGATAAGTATTTTGCTCCCGTTCGGAGAGCGGTTCTGTTCTGTATTTTTCGAGGAGCGAGCCGTCGGAATTTTTCACATCCATTGTATAGCCTTTGAAATCTCCGGTTTTTTCCTCAATCGGGGATTTGAAATCAAAATAATCGGAAGACATGAAAACGTAATTCCCGAATTTCGCACGGTTTTTATTTTCTTCGCCGTCAGCATTTTTCTTTTCGTCGACAAACGTCATTCCCATTCTTATTTTAAGGTTTTCTTTCACCAGAAACCATTTGTTGTTAAAGGGTTTCCAAACGCTGGTAATGCTTCCTTCGCTTTTGATTTTACTGTTGCTTTCGATTTTTTTGATTCCGTAGGTTTCGGTGTCTATATAAAGATAACCGTTGAATTTTCTTCGCTGTACGGGCTGTTTGTAATCCACCTGACGAAAGCGGATGACGAAATTTTTTCTTCCGTCGATTTCAATGGTATCTGTGAGGAAAAAGCGGTAAAGGCTTCGGTTTTCCTCTCGGACTTCCCTCGGAATCTGATTTCTGTTCGAGCGGAGCGCCATCATTTCGTAAAGCGGTTGGTTCAGTCCGGAAACTCGGTTGTCCAGAATGTTGATTTTTTCGCCGTATTTCTCTGAATAAAGAAATTCCGAAGCGCGCTCCCAAAGAAACAGCTTGCTTTCGCCCATCAGTTTCATCATATTGATTTCTTCGAGGGAATCTTTTTTCATGTCTTTGCTCATTTCCTTTTGAGGAAATTTACTTAAGGAATCTATTCTTTTCTGAACATGGGTGTTGTAATTCCGGATACTGTCTTCATCGAGGTCGAATGAAATTTTTTCATAAGATTTAAAAGAGTAGGAATCCAGACTTTTCGGGGAATTTTCTTTGTAATTGTCGTTCACTTTTTTCAGGATTTCCAAAGCCCTTGGGTCGCTTTTATCTTCGAGAATTACGGTCTGGATGCTCTGCATTTTCGGGTCGGATTTTGCGAGGAAAACTTCCATTACTTTATCCGATATGACATCATCTTCAAAATATCCCGATGCGGAAACCGTTAGCTTTTTACATTTCGTTTTGAATTCCAGAATGCCGTCTGCACCGGTTTTTCCGAGGATTTTGTTTTCACATTTTACCAAGGCATTCCGCAGGGGAATTTCTGTTCCGCTTTCCTTTACAATGATTTTGGACTGCGAAAAAAGATAAACGGAAAAAAGCAGCAAAAGCAGAACACAAATTCTTTTCATGTGGCAAAAAAATATCTCAAAAATAAGGATATTGTCGGGAGAAACAATAATTTTTGTAAGAATAAGGCTTATATATCCTCTTTTTACCAAATCAATATATGAAATAAAGGTAAATTTTATTGCTTTATTCGCTGGCGGGAAGCAATTTATATAAGTTGCTTTTCGGTTAAAATTCTTTCAAAACATTTACAAACTGTATCTTTGCCGGCAGACATTATTTTTATGACACAGAAATTCACTTTTGCCGATTTTGAATTGCCGGAAAAAATTCTTGATGTTCTTGCCGACCAGGAAATTTTTGAACCTACGCCTATTCAGGAAAAAAGTTTCAAACCGATTCTTTCCGGGAGAGATATTATGGGAATTGCGCAGACGGGAACCGGAAAAACACTCGCTTATCTTCTGCCTGTTCTCAAAAACTGGAAATACAGCAAAAGCGGAAATCCTACGATTCTGATTCTCGTTCCTACTCGCGAACTGGTTGTTCAGGTTGCCGGAATTGTGGAAAACCTCACCGAAAATCTTACCACGAGAGTTATCGGGGTATACGGTGGTAAAAATATTAATACACAGAAACTACTTTTTAATGAAGGCTGCGATATTCTGGTGGGAACGCCGGGGCGGGTAATGGATTTGGCGATTGACAATTCCATTTCGCTGAAAGAAGTGCAGAAACTGATTATTGACGAGTTCGACGAAATGCTGAATCTCGGCTTCCGTCCGCAGCTGACGCATATTTTTGAAATGATGAAGGAAAAACGGCAGAACATTCTTTTTTCTGCGACCATGACGGAAGCGGTTGACGACATGCTCGATGAGTATTTTGCCGGGCCGATTGAGATTTCCCTTGCTAAATCCGGAACGCCTTTGGAAAAAATAGAGCAAACCGCCTATAAAGTGGAAAATTTCAATACCAAAATCAATCTCCTCGAATATCTTTTAAAAAATGATTCAGAGCTGTCTAAAGTGTTGATTTTCTGTAATAATAAAAGACATTCCGATTTGCTTTTCACGAAAATTGATGAGCTTTTTCCTGAAAAATTTGACGTTATCCATTCCAACAAATCGCAGAATTACCGCTTGAAAGCCATGAAAAGTTTTCAGGATGAAGAAATTCGAGGACTGATTACTACTGATGTAATGGCAAGAGGTCTGGATATTTCGGATATTACGCACGTGATTAATTTTGAAGTTCCTGAAATTCCGGAGCAGTACATCCACAGAATAGGCAGAACCGGACGTGCCGATAAAGACGGAAAATCCATTACTTTCGTTACCAAAAAGGAAGAAGCTGCGCTTTTGGAAATTGAAGTTTTGATGGATAAAGAATTATCGTTCATCAGTTTCCCTGAAAAAGTGAAAATCAATCCTGCCAAAATCGCTTCCGAAAAAGAGGAAATAGTAATGAAAAACCCCGTAAAAGTCAAGCTGAATGAGGGTGGAGGTGCATTTCACGACAAAAAGGAAAAAAACAAAAAAGAAAACTGGGGCGGGCCGTCCAAAAGAAAAGCCCCGAAAAAATTCGGTGCCAACCGCGCTCAGCAAAAAACAAAATCCAAAGCAAAACGGAAAAAATAATTTTTTATCCGAAAACCGATACTCCGTTTTCTACAAGCTGGTAAATAGTATCTCTTGCATTGTCAGGCTTTACATTCACCGCCTTTGTTCCGTTAAAATGAAGACACGTGACAAATCCTGCTTTTAAAGCATCAAGACAGGTGAATTTCACGCAGTAATCAAGCGCCAATCCTACAATCTCCACTAACTGTATGTCGTGGAATTTCAGATAATCCTCAAGATCGGTTTTCATAAAATGATTATTATCCTGAAACCCGCTGTAGCTGTCTATTTCAGGGTTTTTTCCTTTCTGGACGATATGGGTAACTTTTGAACGGTCAAGGTCTTTATGGAACTCTGCTCCGAAAGTCCCCTGCACGCAGTGGTCCGGCCACATAAACTGTGAAATTCCGTTCAGCTTAATAATATCACCTGCATTTTTTCCGTTGCTGGATGCGAAACTTTTATGGCCGGCAGGATGCCAGTCCTGCGTAAGAATCACTTCATTGTATTCATTATCCCGAGTCAATGCATTGATGTACGGAATAATCGAATCAGCATCCGGAACCTCAAGTGCTCCGCCTTTGCAGAAATCATTCTGTATATCAACGATAATCAGTGCTTTTTTCATAGTGAATTTAATATTTTGGTAAATGTACGAATCTGCAACTGCAAATTACCCTCCATTGTGTGTTTTAGGACAAATTGACAATCCGAATTACTTTTTTTTATTCCTCAGAAATTTCTCCCGCAACGCTTTTTGAAAAATTTTCAGCGAAAGAGCCGGTGTAATTCGGATTGTCAATTAGGTGCATCGCTTTTGTAATGGCACTTTCCGCAGTAATATCGTTTCCGCTGATGGCTCCGATTTCGTTGAAAATACCGGAGTTTTCATATTTTCCAAATGAAATGCTTCCTGAAATACATTGGCTCACAACTACAATTTCAGTTCCGTTTTTCCGCAGATTTTTCAGGGTTTCTTTTGTTTTTTCGGAATTGAAAATCGTTCCCGAACCGAAAACCTGCAATATTAAAACCTTTACATTAGGAAGATTTTGGAAATAATCCAGAGTCATTCCCGGAAAAATTCTCCAAAACAGAACATTTTGTGAAATATGCGTATCTACTTTAAATTCTGCCTCTTTTTCAGGACGGAAAAGAAATTCTTTTTCGATATTCAGATGAACGCCGGACTGTCCTAAAATCGGGTAATTCGGACTGATGTAAGCATCAAAAAATTCAGCGGAATATTTCAGGGTACGGTTTCCTCTCAATAATTTATATTCAAAATAAACGGCAACTTCCTGAACTACGGCTTCATCATTTTCGTATAAACTTGCATAGTATAAACTCGTCAGAAGATTTTCTTTCGCATCTGTCCGCAAATCGCCAATCGGAAGTTGTGAACCTGTTAAAATCACGGGTTTTCTCAAGCCTTTCAGCATAAAACTCAATGCTGATGCGGTATAAGACATCGTGTCCGTTCCGTGGAGAATCAGAAACCCGTCGAAATTGTGGTAATTTTTTCCGATATAATTGGCGATAATCTGCCATTGTTTTGGTCCCATATCGGAAGAATCCACCGGTTTTGAAAACGGGTGTACGGAAACTTCACATTCCAGAAGATTCATCTCCGGAATTTTTTTGAAAATATGCTGAAAATCAAACGGAACAAGGCTTCCTGTTTCGTAGTTTTTTTCCATTCCGATAGTTCCGCCGGTGTAGATGAGAAGGACTTTTCTTTTCATATGTAGATTCCTATTTTTTTCATTGGCCATATGCAATCGCCATCTTCATAGGTGTTTATTTGCAAAACGATTTGTTAATGGCGATTTCATAAGCGTAAAAATACGTTAATTTGCATTGATTTTAAAAGAAAAATGAAAAACTTACAGGCAATTTTCGATTATCTCAAAAAATTTCTGACGGAAGAACGGCTTTACAAAATAGAACATTTCGCGGCGGAAAGTTCGGATTTTGTGCTTCCGGTAATGGAAGATATTTACCAGTTCCGCAATGCGGCGGCGATTGTTCGGAGTGTGGAAGCGTGTGGTTTTCATAAAGTTATCGCTTTGGAAAAAGAAAATATTTTCGAGCCGAATCTGAAAGTAACCAAAGGTGCAGACAATTGGGTGGAAGTCGAAAAAATGCCGAGAAATACAGATTCTTTAAAGAAAATCAAAAACAGAGGATACAAAATAGTCGCTGTTTCGCCCGAAAAAAATGCGGTAATGATTCCGGATTATCAGATTAATGAACCTTTGGCTCTGGTTTTTGGAACAGAGTGGGAGGGAACTACGGACGAGCTTCTGAATTTTGCCGATGAAACACTTGCAATCCCAATGTATGGCTTTACGAAAAGTTTCAATGTTTCCGTTGCCGCCGCAATCTGTATGTACGAACTGAAACAAAAACTGATAAAGTCGGGATTGGATTATAAATTATCCGAAGAAAAATTATGGCAGATGAAAATCCGCTGGGCAAAAAACTCGATTCCGAGCGGGGAGATGATTTTAGAGAAATACCTGAATGAATCGGGGAGAATATTAGGGTAATTGGTCATATTTATCCACAATTTTTTGTGGAAAACCTTGTAAATTAACATTCAGTTAATGATAAACCAAAATTATTTTATTACATTTGAAAGAAAATAAGGATTGAAAATGAAACATATCGGATTTTTTCCTGTTTCAAAAAATCAGTTAAATTTAGATAAAAATTTAAGCACGGCTTTGTCAGCTGTGCTTTTTTGTGATGTATAACCCAAAAAAATGAGATGTTTTTATCTGCTGAGTCCGCTTCTAAAGAGCGGATTCTTTTTATCATAAAGGATTTTCTTTGTAAATTTGCATCATTCCGGGCCCCGTAGTTCAACGGATAGAATAGAAGTTTCCTAAACTTTAGATAGCAGTTCGATTCTGCTCGGGGCTACTTTAGGAGAAGAGAATCTTTGAAATGGTTCTTTTTTTTTGTACTGTATTTCGGGTTTCAAAAATTATTCTTAAAATAAGCACATTACTATTTGGGTCTGAAAATCAATTTGTTACAAATTTTAACACTTTATAACTAAAAAAATAGTTGTATGTAAGGAAAATTAATCTACATTTGTATCACTAATTTTTTAGTTATATATAAATGAATGGTTCAAGATAATTTAAGCGGGTTATTTTTTATTAATTTAGTCAAGTAAATATACAAATTTTTACTTCTGT
>JASGDB010000117.1:0-3199 GCA_049841315.1 Bergeyella sp.
AAAGCGTTGGTGTCAAAAACAAAGCGTTTAGTCATCATTCAGAATTTCCTGAAGAATTTCTTCGGTAAGACCTCTCTCTTTCATCGTTTTGCGCATATTGGTCAAAAATTCAAGGAATTCTTCCTGCGAATCCGAAAGTTCTTTGGCGAGTTTCAGGTCTATTTCCTGCGTAATCCGCTCTTTCCTTTTCTGCGAAGAAATCCTCCATTTTCTGGCGGTTTCATTGCTTACTTCCAATACAATACGTTCCATAACTTATTTATTAAAGTTTCAAGTAACGAATTTAGTAAAAAAATCAAAATATCTCAATTTTTTAATCTTTTAATCAAGGAAAAATGCAAGAACAACAACACCAAATAAAAATTTACGGATTTCTGCAAAAGGCGGTTTATGCCGTTGTAGCATTGGATTGTGCTTCGCTTTTTTATCTCAATGCCGATGTTCCGGTCGTTTCCAATTTGCTGAAAAATTTCACAAAAATGAAATTCATTTATCCGCCTGTAAATGCCAAATTTGCAACACTCATTTTGATTGGATTGGTTGCCATCGGAACAAAAGCGAAGAAAAAAAGAGAACTCAATATCGCTACGGAAATCGTGCTTCCAATGGTTTTTGGATTGTTGATGATTTTTTCTTCTTTGATTTGGCAAAGCGAAGCCGGAAACACACAACTTCCAAAAATATTTCCGGGAATGAATTTGTATCAACTGATTTATGCAGTGCTTTCCTTTCTGGGAGCGGTTATTCTGCAAATGGGAGCAGATTCCATTTCAAAACTAATGCAACAAAAAATGGGAAAAGACCGATGGAATGTAGATGAAGAAAGTTTTGACCAAAATAAAGAACTCGTCAATACCGATACAAGCATCAATATTCCATATTTGTTCAGATACAAAGGAAAAAATAATAAGGGTTGGATGAACATTAATCCATTTCGTGGAACAATGGTCATCGGAACGCCGGGTTCAGGTAAATCTTTTGGGGTGATTAACCCTGCAATTCGTCAAATGATTGAAAAAGGTTTCTGTTTGTGCATTTATGATTTTAAATTTCCCGATTTGGCACAAATTGCTTATTACCATTATTTGCTCAAAAAAAGTAAGGATTCCGATTATAATTACAGTTTTCACGTCATTAATCTGAATGAAGTTGAACAATCAAAAAGAGTCAATCCGTTTCACAAAAAATATGTGCAGACTTTAGCCGAAGCACAGGAAATGGCAGAAGCAATGGTTTCGTCTTTGCAAAAAGGCGGAGCAAGTGCAGGAGGCGGTTCCGACCAGTTTTTTACGCAATCTGCCATCAATTTCCTTTCGTCCTGCATTTATTTTTTCGCCACGCACGAAAACGGAAAATATTCGGATTTACCTCATATTTTGTCCTTTATGAACCGAAGTTATAAAGAAATTTTCGACACACTTTTCGACCACGAAGAACTGTTTTCTTTGCTTTCTCCGTTCAAATCGGCTTATGACAACAAAGCATTTGACCAATTGGAAGGACAGATTGGAACTTTAAAAATTTTCCTTTCCCGATTGGCAACCAAAGAAAGTTTTTGGGTGTTTTCCGGCGACGAAGTGGAATTAAAAATGACCGACCGAGAAAATCCTTCGATTATCATTCTCGCCTCAGACCCCGGAACGCAGGACATCAATTCTGCCTTGTATTCATCGGTTTTAAACAGAACTTTACGGTTGATTAATTCCAAAAAAAATCTTCCCGGAGGAATTATTGCCGATGAATTTCCAACGATTTATATTCATAAAATCGACAATGTTGTGGCGACCGCGAGAAGCAACAAAGTCGCTGTATTATTGGGATTGCAGGAACTTCCGCAGCTTCGTCAGTTTTACAAAAAAGAAGTTGCCGATACCATTTCAGCGATTGTCGGAAACATACTTTCGGGTTCTGCAAGAGATAAAAATACACTCGATTGGCTCGAAAAAATGTTCGGGAAAATCAAGCAGAAAAGTTACTCCCAATCTATTTCTCAACAAGGAACAACGACGAGTATCAACGAAAAAATGGATTTTATGATTCCTGCCGGAAAAATTGCAGCTCTCAAAACCGGAGAAATGGTCGGAATGATTGCACAAGGCGAAGAAAACGATACTGATGAATACAAGACTTCCGCAGTAAATGGAAAAATAAATTTGGATATGAAAGCCATCAAAACGGAAGAAGAAAATTATGTGAAAATGCCGTCCTATTATTCGTTTGTGGACAAATCCGGAAACAACCGAAAAGACGATGTTTTAATGACCAATTTCCGGAAAATAAACAAAGAAGTAGAATTAATTGTAAACGAACTTATAAAAGCATAACAATGAAAAAATATTATCAAAAATTGCTGATTTTAGGGATTTTTCTTTCTGCAACTTTTGTTTTTGGGCAGTTTAATACGCTCAAACCAATCGTTCCTAAAACAGAACCAAAAATCTCTTTAAGCACTGAAAACACGGCAAAAATTAATAATGAAGAAAATTTAAACGAAAACCCTAAGAAAGAGAAAAAATTTTTGAAAAAAGTTTTTGGAATTACGACTAAAAACGAAATCAAAAAAGATATGGATTCTCTGAAAATTTTGATGAAAGAATACACCGATTTCAATAATCAAAAATGGAATTTACAAAACACAAAAGATTCGTTGATTTTATCATCTCAATTAAAATCTTCTGAAATCAAAACGAATAAAACTTCATTTTCAAAATATGATTTTATTGAAGAACCCGAAGAAAATTTTTCAAAAATTGTAATGCCGTTGAAAGGAGGTTTGTCTGTTACATCACCTTTTGGAAGCAGAATTCACCCGATTTTCGGAATTAAAAAAGTTCACGACGGAATTGATTTACGAGCCCATTACGAAAATGTATATTCCGTAATGGACGGCATCGTAACCGAAACAGGTTGGGACAATAAAGGTGGCGGAAATTATATTAAAATCAATCATTTTGGGCGGTTTGAAACGGCTTATCTCCACCTTTCAGAAATTTATTACAAAGTCGGAGAACGTGTAAAAGCAGGTTTTATCATCGCAAAATCCGGAAATACCGGAAATTCTACCGGACCGCATTTGCATTTTTCCGTAAAAGAGTTTGGACAGCTCATCAATCCGACCCATTTTTTAAACGATTTAATCAAAGTAAATAACTTAATAGCAACACATTATGCAAAATGAACAATTACCAACCGAAGATTT
>JASGDB010000118.1:0-6789 GCA_049841315.1 Bergeyella sp.
GGCTTTCGGAATCATAAACAACAAGCAAAAATATCAACCAAATTATATTTAAAAAAGGGAAAAAAATTAACTTTTAGAATTTGGATTTTAACATAGGATGTTTAAATTTTACCGAAATTTATTTTTATGCTCATAAAGAATATCTTTGCTATATTTTGATGCTCTTTTGAGCGTATTTTTCACTTCCTATTTTTGATTTATCCCGATAAATCTTCAAACACGAAGCAAAAAATCCATCTCAAAATAGCTATAAAAATTTTAGCAATAAAATTTAAACAGGCTCTAAAAGCCCGCCCAATTATTAAAATCATTATAAAAATAACTGGAAATCAACAGGATTATTGCATTTTAGAACTATTTTTTCCTGTCAGCTTCGTCATTGTTCAATTTAAAGAATCCAGTTAAAAACAGTTTTTTTGCGTTTCTCGTTATGGAGCAGAATTTTCACATACATCAAACTTCCAATTTTGCAGTTCTCAGTATCAGCTACGAAAAAGCTGATGCGGAAGTTTTTATTTGCGCTGTTGTGGAATGGAAACCGAATGTATAGAAAAAACAAAGGACTGAATTTTCAGTCCTTTGTTGCTTTATTTTAATGATTTTAAATCCGCTGCAGCTCTTTTCTCTTCAGTGGAAGATTCTTGCATTATTGCAGTTTTTTTCTGTTTCGCAGTCTCTTCCTTTGGTTTTCTTGCCAATGTTGCTTCTTGTTGCTTCGCTGAAACACTTTTCGGTTTTACAGCTGCATCTGCTTTTGCTTTGCTGACAACCGGAGCTGCTTTTTGCGCAGGATTGGGGTTTACAAGTTCTTCAACGGCTGCGTCAACCTGTGCTACTTCTTTTTTTTCAGTTTTTTGCGCTGATGCAAATCCAGCTCCTGCGACTACAAAAAACGCGCAAAGTGCTAATTTTTTCATAATTTTCTTATTTTAAAGGGTTTAAAATTATTTTTTCAAACCACTAAGATAGAAACATTTCGGAGTATAAAAAAGAAATCGACAGTTTTTATTTGTTAATTTATAATTAATGTTTTGTTTTTCTGATATTTTCCTCAATTTTTTCCAAGAATTCATACACAGCAGGGCAGAGCAATGCGTTTTTCTGTGTAAGGCTGTTAATCTGGTAAATTTTTTTTCTGTCCGTGTGCGGAAATTCCCGGCAGGCTTTCGGGCGGACTTCATAAATAGAGCAGGTATTATCGGTGTGAAGGAAAAAACACGGAAGCTGCTGCAATACTTTATCGCGGTCTTCGTCTACTCTCAGAAAACGTGCTTCAAAATCGGAGGCTTTCATTTTTAAATGTCTGGAAATTCTTTCAATATCCTTTTCCGTGAAGAGCGGTCCGGTTGTTTTGCAGCAGTTGGCGCATTCAAGGCAGTTGATTTTTTCAAAAACACCGTCGTGGGTTTCCTGAACGATATAATCCAGATTTTTCGGAGGTTTTCTCTTAATCTGGTCGAGAATTTTTTTATGCTCTTTCTGCTTCTGAAGCGCAAGATTTTTGTACAAATCCAAATTCATGGTGCAAATTTAGCTTTTTGAAAATTACCTTTTTAATGATTACTTTTGAAAGATGAAACCTTTAGAAACCCGAAAAGACATTGAATTATTAGTCAACAATTTCTACAAAAAAGTAGAAAAAGACGAAGCCATCGGGTTTTTCTTTACCGAAATTGCCTCCGTAGACTGGAATCTTCACCTCCCGAAAATGTATGATTTCTGGGAAACGCTTCTTTTGGGAAATTCTTCATACAAAGGAAATCCGATGACGGTGCATTTCGGAATCAACCACATGTCTGCTATCGAACCTCACCATTTTCAGCACTGGCTGAAACTCTGGACGGAAACCGTTCAGGAAAATTTTGAAGGAGAACTCGCCGAACAGGCAATTTATAAAGCCTCCAATATTGCCAATCTGATGAGCTTTAAAATGAATACCGCCCGAAAGTTGAAACTTTAAGGCACGATGACGTAAAATATATACGCAATCAGGTTGACCAAAAGAACAACTCCGTACAGAATATTGGTTTTCCCTCGGCTTAGGGATAACATTACCGTAAAAATTGAAAGCGCAAGCAGGATTATCGATTTTTTGTCCAGCCCCAAAACCAGAGGAATGTCGTACATGATGCAAACTACGGCTACACAAGGAATTGTAAGTCCGATACTCGCAAGTGCCGAGCCTAAAGCCAGATTAAGCGAAGACTGAATCCTGTCTTTTTTCGCCGCCCGAATCGCAGCTATTCCTTCGGGAAGAAGAACGACAGCTGCAATAATCACGCCGACCAAACTTTGCGGAGCACCGATATTTTTCACCAGATTCTCAATAGGAGGAGAAAGGCTTTTAGCCATAAAAACAACCACTGCCAGGCAGATAATCAGAAAAAAAAGACTGATAAATGTGGTATTCAAATCGGGCTTTATGATTTCTTCGTTTTCGCCGTGCTGTTCATCGCTGATAAAATAATTTCGGTGGCGGACGGTCTGAACCATCAGAAAAGTAGAATAAATCACCAAACTTGCCAGCGCAACGAAAATCAACTGCGATTCGGTATAATAAGGCCCTTTTGCACTCGTGGTATAATTGGGCAGAATGAGCGTCATCACAAGAATCGCAACCAAACTTACCAAAGAAGTGGTGGCAGAACTTCTGGCAAAAAACTGTTCGTGATATTTCACGCCACCCGCCCAAATGCAAATTCCCAAAAGACCGTTGAGAATCAGCATAATTGCCGCAAAAACCGTATCGCGGGCATAAGTAGTAGTGTGTTCGCCGCCGGCAACCATCAGGGAAATTATCAGCGAAGCCTCGAGAATCGTGATACAAATTGCCAGAATAATCGTTCCGAAAGGTTCTCCCACTCTGTGTGCAACCACCTCTGCATGATGAACAGCAGAAAGAACGCAGCTTATAAGGAATAAACATCCCATGAGATTCATCCAGCCGGATTCGTTTATCATTCCGCTGAAATAAAAAAGAACTGCAAGAATCGGAAAAATTACAGATTTGTGAGCCAAGTTTTTCATTGCGGTCAATTTTCAGCAAATTACTATTTTTTTCGCAGAAAACAAGGCTGTTTTGTTAAAAACATGCTTTAAACAAGCCTCCGGTGTGTTTTTGAAAACTTTTTCCTTTTAAAATTGAAAAGGGCAGAATTTTCTAATTCAAAAGAAATTGATTAGGTTTGCTTCCCTTTTAAAAAATTTAAAATATGAACCCTGAAATTGCCAATTATATTGGATACGCCGCTTCCGTTTTTGTGGTGTTGAGTTTTGTTCTGAAAGACCTTCGGAAAGTACGGCTGATTAACCTTATAGGATGTATCTGCTTCGTGATTTACGGTTTTTTTTGTGCAGAACCACTTTGGCCGATTATCATTCCGAATGCTATTTTGTGCGGTATCCAGATTTATCATTTACTGAAAAAACAGTAACTTCCGTACATGAAAGTACTGGTAAGCGTTTTCAATAACCTGATTACCGACCAAAGAGTCGAAAAAATCTGCCGTACCCTTTTTGAAAACGGGTATGAGGTGGAACTTATCGGGAACGACTGGGGAGGTATTCCCGAAATGGAAAGACCGTATCCGTTTGAACACATCCGCCTGCGCTCAAAATCTTTGAAAACCGCCTATCCGGAATTTAATGTTAAACTGTACCGGAAAATTCTTGAAAAAGCCGATAAAAACACCATTCTGCTCTGCAACGATTTGGATATTTTAACCGCTAATTATTGGGCTTCTAAAAAGTTAAAAATTCCTTTTATCTACGACAGCCACGAGATTTATACCGAAATGCCTGCCGTTCAGGGAAGATTTACACAAAAGATTTGGAGGAAAATCGAGAAAAAAATCATTCCCGAAGTCCGTTATATGATGACTGCAAGTGAAAGCTATGCCGATTGGTTTGAAAAAAACTACCATATTCCGAAGCCCGTCGTAGTGCAGAATTTTCCCCGAAAGATTGTTCAGGAACAACAGTTTGGAGATTCTGAAGAAAAAATCATTATGTATCAAGGTGCAATCAATCCGTCGAGAGGTCTGGATAAAATAATTTCTGCGATGAGAAAGCTCGAAAATGCCAAACTGTATATTGCCGGAGCGGGTCCGAAACTTTCAGAATATCAGGAATTAAGCAAAAAAAATGGAGTAGGGGACAAGGTGGTTTTTTTAGGAAGAATCAATCCCGAAGAACTGAGAGAAATTACGCGGAATGCGGATGTAGGGTTAAGCATTGAAGAAAACAACGGCTTAAGCTACTATTTTTCTCTGCCGAATAAAGTGTCGGATTACATTCAGGCTCGAGTTCCGGTTGTGGTTTCCGGTTTTCCCGAAATGAAAAAAATCGTGTCGGAATATCGGGTTGGAGAAATTATTGAAAATCATTCGGAAGAAGAACTTGTTGGGAAAATACAAACCGTTTTATCAAACGGAAAAAGTTTTTATAAAAAACAGCTTGAAACCGCTTCCGAAAACCTATGCTGGGAAAAAGAAGAACCGAAAATTCTTGAAGTTTTCAGCAAAGTAGTAAGGGAAACTTTCCGAACCTGATGATAAACATTATAGACTGTTTTGAAAATTTTGTTCAGAAATCCGGCATCGTTTGAAATATTTTTTTTGAATTAGGCGTTTAAGCATTATTGAAAAGCCCAATTTGCCCGAACTAAGCAAAAAATAAATTAAATTTTGGCTAAAGCCTTTTTGCTATTGCCTCTTTTATAAATGGGCTAAAGCCCATTCCTATTGATATTTTTAAAACATCAATTATATGCCTATTCAATAATTTTTTTTAAATTTGTTAAATGCTCCAGCTCATATTTTCAGCAATCGGTTTGGGATTTATGCTGAGTCTGGTTTTCATCGGGCCTATTTTTTTCCTGCTGATTGAAACGAGTTTTTCCCGTGGTCCTCGGCATGCTCTTGCTTTGGATTTGGGCGTAATTACTGCGGATATACTCTGTATTGTCGCCTCGTTTTATGCAAGTGCGGATTTGGTTCATCTCATCGACCGGCATCCCGGATTTTACAGAATTACAGCTTTGATTGTCTGTATTTACGGAGTTTTCATGGTGGTTTCCAAAACGAAAATGCACCTTGCCAATGAAGACAAGCTCATCAGTAACAATTATTTCAAAACTTTTTTCAACGGATTTCTTCTGAATCTTCTCAATGTCGGCGTTCTGCTGTTTTGGCTCGTAACGGTCATTTCCGTGCGAAACCAATATCCGGATACCGATAATTTCATTCTCTATCTCGGTATTGTGATTGCTACGTATCTTAGCATCGATTTACTGAAAATTTTTCTGGCAAAACAATTCCACTACAAGCTCACGGAAGGAATTGCCAACACCATCAGAAAAGGTGTCGGCGTAGTGCTGATTGTGTTCAGTTTCCTTATTTTTATGCAGAGTTTCAAAAGATTCAATCAGTTTGACAGGCGGTTGGAAGAAGCCGAAAAAAAGGAAATAAAATACCGGCGGGCAAAATAAATTTCCACAGATTAATATTAAAAATGAAAGACATTATATTCCCAAAACCCTTAAAAAAAGGAGCAAAAATCGCCATAATTTCTCCCGCAGGATTTGTAGAAGAATCCGCATTGCAAAACACTTTGGAACTGATAAAATCCAAAGGCTACGAGCCGGTTTTCGGAAAAAATGCATTAGGAAAATTCCAAAACGGATACAACTATTCCGGAACGGAAAAAGAACGAATTTCCGACCTCAACTGGGCGCTCAACAACGATGAAGTTTCCGCAATTTGGGCGACAAGAGGCGGTTACGGCTGTCAGCATCTTTTACGGCATCTGAAACTTTCAAAATTCAGGAAAAATCCGAAATGGTACATCGGATATTCCGACAACACCGTCGTTCAAAGTTATCTGATGAAAAACGGTTTTGTGTCCATTCACGGGCAGACTTTGAAAACATCTTCTTTCGGCGTTTCGGAGGAGAGTTATGAAAATATTTTTAAAATTTTTGAAGGAAAAAAACTGAAATATTCTGTAAAAAAACACCTTTTCAACAAAAACGGAACTGCGGAAGGGCAGTTGGTTGGCGGAAATCTGGCTTTGGTTTACGCACTTTTGGGAACGAAATATTCTTTTGATTTTAAAGATAAAATTCTTTTCATCGAAGACATCGGCGAGAATTTTTACGCTCTGGACAGAATGCTTATTTCCCTCGATTTAGCCGGAGTTTTCCGAAAAATAAAAGGCTTGATTATCGGCGGAATGACCAATATGGGAAGCGAAACCGACAACAAAAATTACGAAGAAAGTTTCGATGAATTTGCCTACGAAATCGTAAACCAAAGACTGAAAAACTACAATTTCCCTACACTTTTCGGCTTTCCGAACGGACATATTTTTGATAACAGACCGCTGATTATCGGAGCAAATGTGAAGATTAAGGTCGAGGAAAAGGTTGAGGTAAATTTTTAGGTTAAGGCAAAGGTTGAGATAAAAAGCATTGTGTTCCTTGTGAAAACCTTGTGTCCTTTGTGGTTAATGTCTTAGAAATCGGAATGATTTTTATAAAACATTAACAATTTCCCGAAAAAATTATCAAAATTTTATCAATTCCTTTGGAGGACTGAGATATAAATTGGATTTACTTTGCATTCAAATAAAATGTTTCACGTAAATCCTTTTTCTATGGTCAGACACTACTGTCCTGTTAAAAGAAGTTGATTTCCAACTGGTTACATTTTTGCTCATTGACATTGTTGTAATTAGATTTATTAAACAGTTGATTTACAGGTGTTTTGTCCAGTAGCGACATTCCTAAAA
>JASGDB010000119.1:0-10567 GCA_049841315.1 Bergeyella sp.
AATTTTGTCCCGCCCTCGAACAGTGGAAATTTGCCTCATATCCTTGTTTATTTTTTCAGTGGAATCGGCGAATCTGGCAGATTTCTTAACGAAAATTCTTTAAAATTTTTAACGCCTCCGTTTCCGATGTCATTTTAAAATAATATGGATTTTTTTTTTCCATACAAAATGGCGAAGAGCCAAAAATAAGTACAAAAGAAGTCGATGCAGAAACCGTAAAATCATTGAAAAATCATCTTTCAACTAAATCCCTTGTCTCTTTTCTCCTGTCTCTTAAAATCGCAAACCCAATCACCCCCGACAAAACCGAAGCTATCAGGATTGCAAATTTCGCTTCATCCTGAACATCAGGAAATCCTTTGAAAGAAAGTAATGCAATGAAAATAGACATGGTAAATCCTATTCCTGCTAAAAATCCCACGCCAATCATTTGATTCCACCTGCTTTTTGCCGGAAGCGAACTCAATCCCGATTTGATGGCGATAAACGAAAACAAATTAATTCCAATCACTTTTCCCATAAAAAGCCCAAGAATAATTCCAGCTCCGAGCGAAGTGAAAAGTCCGTCTGTCATTCCGCTTTTGAAAACGATATTGGTGTTGGCAAGTGCAAAAATAGGCATAATGATAAAGTTGACAGGAAGATGAAGATTATGTTCCAGCTTTTCCAACGGAGAAATTTTTGTTGCAGATTCATTCGTTGGAATGGTAAAAGCCAGCAAAACGCCCGCAATCGTCGCATGAATCCCCGAATGATGCATAAAATACCAAAGCAAAACTCCGGGAATAAGGTAAAAAATATGTTTTTTTAAATTTAAAAGATTAAATAAAACAAGAATTGCCATAATCGCGAGTGAAAAAGCAAGATAATTCCAATGAATTTCGCCGGTGTAAAATATGGCGATAACCAAAATTGCTCCCAAATCGTCCACAATCGCAAGTGCTGCCAGAAAAATTTTGAGTGAAGCGGGAACGCTTTTTTCGAGCATGGAAATAATTGCCAGTGAAAAAGCAATATCCGTTGCCATCGGGATTCCCCAGCCGCTGGAATAAGGAGTATTGTAATTGAACAACGCATAAATAACAGCCGGAACAACCATTCCGCCGATTGCCGCAAAAATCGGGAGCGAAGCATTTTTAAAGCTCGAAAGTTCGCCCTCTAAAAGCTCACGTTTGATTTCCAGACCGACAAGAAGAAAGAAAATCGCCATCAGTCCGTCATTAATCCAGATACTTACAGAATAATTGAGATGAAAAATTTCCGTTCCGATTTTCATGTCCAGAAAATTCTGAAACGATTCTCCCAAAGAAGAATTTGCGACAAGCAGAGAAATGAAAACACAAATCATCAGTAAAATTCCCGATGACTGACTGCTGTGGAAAAATTTCCTGAAATATTTTGATAAATTCATTTTATTAAGGTCTGTTCGAATAGGAACAACGAAGCAATATGTTTAAACCATTTCAAACTATTTTCAAACAACATCAAACCACTTCAAACTCTCACTTTCTCCCATTCCCCAAGTCTCCAGGTCATCATTTCTGAAGCCTTGTTACTTTTGAAACCCCCGAAATATCTTTCAGCCTTTTAATCGTTTCTTCCAGCTGGATTTTGCTGTTTACTTCAACATTGATAGTTCCGAGGAAAATACCGTCGTTGGAGCTGATAGACATACTTTTCATATCCATATTCATTGATGTGGAAATCACCTGAGTAATGTCGTTAATCATTCCGAGCCTGTCCAGACCTTCAATCTGGATTTTCACTCTGTTTTTAAAGTTTTCCGCATTCACCCATTTTGCAGGAATCACGCGGTAATCGTATTGGGCGCGGAGATTGATAGCGTTCGGGCAGTTGTCGTTGTGCACTTTTATTCCGTCCGAAATCGTAATAAATCCGAAAATTTTATCACCCGGAATTACCGTACAGCATTTCGCATAGCTGTAATTCAGTTTTTCTTCGTCTTTTCCGAAAACAACCATATCAAGATTGGTTTCCGGCACCTCCTCGAAAGCCGTATTTTTGGTCGGAGATTTCCGGAATTTAGAAATAATATTGTTGAAAACATTCTTGCTTTCCACGTATTTTCTGATGTCTCCGGCATCAAAAGTTCCGTTTTGGAATCCGATAAAAAGCTCCTGAGAAGTCTTCAGCCCGAAGAATTTCTGCATTTTATTGATTTCCGTGTCATTGAAATTCAGCTTGGCGTGGCGCAGTTTCCGTTGCAATACTTCTTTTCCTTCTTCAACAATGCTGTTTTTCTCGGAATTCAGATAATTTTTAATCTTGGATTTCGCTTTGGAAGTAACCACAATGTCGAGCCAGTCGGTTTTCGGCTTCTGATTTTGGGAAGACAGAATGTCGATTTGGTCGCCGTTCTGAAGCACATAAGAAATCGGAACCAATTTCCCGTTGACCTTCGCACCGAGGCATTTCATTCCAAGGTCGGAGTGAACGGAAAATGCGAAGTCCAGTGCCGTAGATGACCTGGGCAGGATTTTAATTTCTCCTTTCGGCGTAAAAACAAAAACTTCTTTGGAATAAAGATTCAGCTTGATGTTGTCCAGAAGCTCATTGGTCGAAAGATTCTGTTGCTGTTCCAGCACATCGCGGATTTCCTGAACCCATTTTTCAAAATTCCTGTCGTCGCTGCTTTGGCGGAAACCTTCTTTGTACTTGTAATGGGCGGCAACGCCTTTTTCTGCAATATCATCCATTCTTTCGGAACGGATTTGCACTTCAATCCACTTTTTGTCCGGCCCGAGAACGGTGAGGTGAAGACTTTCATATCCTGTCGCACGCGGTTGGGTAATCCAGTCGCGCATTCGGGACGGATTGGTGTGGTAAACGTCGGTAACGATAGAATAAATTTTCCACGCGAGGAATTTTTCGTTTTTGGCATCGGATTTATAGATGATTCTGATAGCGTAATTATCAAAGACTTCCTCGAAAGGAACGCCCTGTTTCAGCATTTTTCGGTAAATGGATGAAATGGCTTTCGCCCGTCCTTTAATGGAAAAATTAAGGTCTTCATCTTTCAGTCTTGCAGAAACTTCTTTGGTAAATTCTTCCACATATTTTTCCCGTTGTTCTTTTGCCAGCTCAAGTTTGGTGGAAATTTCGGTATAAACTTCGGGATTATTGAATTTAAGGGAGAGGTCTTCCAGCTCCGATTTGATATTGTAAAGCCCGAGCCTGTGCGCCAATGGAGCGTAAATATACACCGTTTCGGAAGCAATTTTCTTCTGTTTGTCCGGAGCCATGCTGTCCAGCGTACGCATATTGTGCAGTCGGTCAGCGATTTTGATGAGGATAACACGGAAATCTTCGGAAAGCGTAAGCAGGAGTTTACGGTAATTTTCAGATTGAACCGAAATATTCTGGTGGTTCATAATCGAAATTTTCGTCAGTCCGTTGACGATATCCGCAATCTTTTCCCCGAAGATTTTTTTCATGTCTTCATAAGTGTAATCGGAATCTTCAACCACATCATGAAGCAAAGCACAGGCAATGGAAGTCGCTCCCAATCCGATTTCCTCCGCAACGATTTTGGCAACGGCAATCGGGTGATAAATGTAGGGTTCGCCGGATTTTCTGCGTTGGTCTTTGTGGGCATCCAAAGCAATATCGAACGCTTTTCGGATGAGTTTGTTGTTTTCTTCGTCAAGCGTTCGGTATGTATTGGAAATCAAATCTTTATATCGGGCAAGGATTTCCTTGTTTTCCTGTTCTAAATCGTAAACCATTTTCGTGTATGCCTTTTATCAAACGAAAATAGTAAAATTTAAGGGAAAAACAAAGAAAAAAGAGCCAAGGAAAAAGTAAAAAGAGCTAAGTGGAAGGCACAAGATAAAAGGAAAAAGAGCCAAGTGTGGTTCGGGATACGAGATGCGAGGTACGGGATTCGGAGGTTTTCCCTTTGGTCAAGATACGCTCCGCTTGATTCGGGGTGCGGGTTATTCCCCTCTTTCAGAGGACTGGCGAATCCCGAGAATCGGGATCTGACGGGGTGTGTAAAAAGTTATGAAACCATTTCAAACGATTTTCAAACCACATCAAACCATTTCAAACTCTCAAATTCTCCCACTCTCAAAGTCTCCCACTCTCAAAGTCTCCCAATCTCAAAGTCTCCCACTCTCAAAATCTCCCAGTCTCAAAATCAACCGAAGCGGAAAAATTCCTTATCTTTGAAAGAAAAAGTTCCTTATGTATCGTTTAGTTCCGGTATTTTTATTGTTGTCGGCGGTTTGTTTTTCTCAAGCGGTTTCGCAGAAAATGGAGGCGGCTGTTCAGGATTTGATGAAGTCTTCTGCGGCGTATTCCGCTAATCTTTCATTGTATATTTCGGATGAAAACGGAAATTTCGTGTACGAATACGGCGGAAACAAAGGACTTTCTTCAGCTTCCACACAAAAGATTTTCACGGCGGCATGTGCGCTGGAAACTTTGGGAAAAGATTACCGTTACACAACATCCGTTTCTTATTCGGGAAGCGTAGGCAATGGCAGTCTGGACGGAGATTTAATGATTTTTTCCAATGGCGACCCTACGTTGGGAAGCTGGAGATACGACGACTGTAAACCCGAAAATTTCAAGCAAAAACTAATTTCAGCATTAAAGGAAAAAGGAATTTCCAAAATTTCCGGAAATCTGATTATTGATGATTCGTATTTCGATTTTCAGACGGTTCCCGGAGGCTGGCCGTGGGACGATATGGGGAATTATTACGGAGCGGGAGTTTGGGGCGTGAACTGGAGAGAAAATCAGTTTGACCTGAATGTGAACGGAAATAAAATTCAGAATTCCAATATCGAACTGCCGAACGTAAAATGGGTTTCCGAACTGAAAACCGGAGGAAGCTCCGACCAGAGCCTGATTTTTACCGCACCATATTCCGAAACCGCGCTGATCAGCGGAACGCTTCCTGCCGGAAAAGTTACGACGGTTTCAGGAGCAACGCCAAATCCGCCTTTTACATTGGGTTATGAAATCAAAAACTGGCTTTCGGAAAACGGAATTGATTTTAACGGAAAAATCATCACCGCTTCTCAACAGAAAATCAACGGAGAAAAAATCACATCTTTCCCTAAAAACAATGTTTTCCTTGAATATCAATCACCGACTTTGGACAAAATCATTTACTGGTTTATGCGCAAAAGCGTGAATTTGTACGGCGAAACTTTAGTGAAAACTTTAGGAAAAGAAAAGAAAGGAGAAGGAAGTTTCAGCGCCGGAATTGATTATATGAAATCCTTCTGGAAATCGAAAGGAATCAATGCTTCCATGATTAATTTTGCAGACGGAAGCGGACTTTCTCCTCAGAATTATGTTTCCGCAAGAGCCGAAGTACAGGCTTTGCTGTATGCCAAAAAACAACCGTGGTTTAAAGAATTTTATGAGGGATTTCCCACTCAGGGCAACGGAATGAAAATGAAAAGCGGAACGATGAAAGATACCAAATCGTTTGCAGGGTATCATAAAAGCTATGTTTTTGCCGTTATCATCAATAATTATCAGGGCGGAAATGTGAGCGATGCGCTGTATAAAGTTTTGAATGTGCTGAAGTAGAATGAAACAAAGACCTTTACTTTCCCGAATCAATATCTGGGTTCTTTACAGTCTTTTCACGGCTATTGTGGCTGTGGCGGCGCTGTATTCCGTTTTTCTCATCAAGGAATTGAGAGAAAGGGAAGCAAAACGCATTGAGATTTTTGCCAAAGCCATGAAAATACAGCAGTCGAACGGGCAGATTGATTCCGATGCGCAGGATTTACTGCTGAGTATTTTTCAGGAAAACGACCAGCTTCCGATAGTGGTAACCGACGAAAACAAAAAGCCGCTTTTCTATAAAGGATATGACGCTTCGGGTTCAATCAGGAATGTTCCGGAGGAAATTATCAAAGATTCCACGGCATTGAAAAAGTTTATTCTCGGAATGGAAAGCAATTATAAGCCTTTTGAAATAAAAATTCCCGAAGGAGACACACAGCTCGTATTCTATGATAACTCTGAACTGCTGAAAAACATTCAGTATTTTCCGTATATTCTCGGGATTTTTGTGATGACGTATCTTACGTTTTCCCTTTGGTTCATGCGGACGATTAAGAAAACGGATGAAGGCTTTCTCTGGGCAGGTTTGGCAAAAGAAACCGCACATCAGATTGGCACGCCTTTGTCTTCCATGATTGGCTGGATTGAAATCATGAAAATGGGAAATCCCGAATCCGCAGGCGTAAAGGAATTTGAAAAAGATATACTGAGGCTGAGAACCATTTCCGAACGTTTTTCCAAAATCGGTTCTGTACCGGAGCTGAACGATTTTAACCTGAATGAAACCTTACAGCAGAATTATGATTATCTGAAAAGCCGTATTTCCACGAAAGTGAATTTTTTTCTGAATCTTCCCAATAAGGAAATTCTGATTCCGCACAACCGGATTCTTCTGAGCTGGGTGATTGAAAATTTAGTAAAAAATGCGGTAGACGCAATGAAAGGAACTGGAAATCTGCACGTTACTCTTTACGAAAAAAACGATAATATAGTTATGGATTTCCGAGATACAGGTTGCGGAATGACTGGGAAACAATCCCGAAGTGTCTTCAAACCGGGATATTCCACGAAAAAAAGAGGCTGGGGATTGGGACTCAGCCTTGCGAAACGTGTCATCAAAGAATACCATAACGGCGACCTCCGTGTTGCCCATACGGAGCCGAACAAGGGAACGACGTTCAGGATTACGATGAAACCGTGATTTTATTAGTTCAAGACAAAATACAAAGTATAAAAAAATATTACAGGATTACAATTTCTTATAAACGATATAATAATTCCGGTCTAATTTCACCGGCTCTGCCGAATTAAGCGTTACCGTTTGCCATTCCTTAGCCGGATTCAAAGTTTGGTCTTCGTTGATGCGAACCGGCAGTTTGAAATCATCCACAATATCGGTATAGCGGAATTTCAGCTGATTTCCGTCCTGCGAATATTCCAGCACCGGAACATCAGTCGTTCTGAGATACTGATTGAACAATCCCGAAAAATCAAAACCTGCCTTTTCCGAAATATATTTTTCGATTTGCTGTGTAGTAACGGTCTGGTGATAAAAATCTTTGTTCATGCTTCTCAGCATTTGCCGGAATTTTTCATCATCGTTCATCACCTGCCGAATGGTGTGAATCATATTGGCTCCTTTCGGGTAAATATCTCCGCTTCCTTCGTTTCGGATGCCGTATTTCCCAATCATCGGGCCGTCATTCTGGATATTTCTCCGTATTCCCTGCGCATAAGCATTGCCTTCCTCTTTTCCTGTGAAATCATTCACGAACAAAACTTCGGAATACGTGGTAAAACTTTCATGAATCCACATATCCGCCTGGTCTTTTGCTGTAATGTTATTGGCAAACCATTCGTGTCCCGCTTCATGAATAATGATGAAATCCCAGTTCAGTCCGTAGCCCGTTCCGGATAAATCCCTTCCGAGATAGCCGTTCAGATAGCGGTTTCCGTAGGCGACATTGCTTTGATGCTCCATTCCCAGATACGGTGTGTCGACTAATTTAAAAGAATCTTCGTAGAAAGGATAAGACCCGAACCAGTTTTCAAAGGCTTTCAGCATAGGCTGAACATTTTTTGGAAAATGGATTTTCGCTTTTTCCAGATTTTCTTCCAAAACCCAGTAATCGAGGTCGAGCGTTCCCTTTTCACCCTGAAAAGTATCTTTGAAATTGACAAATTTCCCGATAGTCGGAACGATAGAATAGCCGTTAATCGGGTTTTTCACTTCCCATGTATAGGTTTTCTTTCCGTCATTTTCCTCCGTTTTGCTCAATCTTCCGTTTCCTACGCCTGCCAAATCTTTGGGCGTGATGATGTTCATGATGATTCCGCTGTCCGGCTCATCGCTCCAGATGTCTTTTACCGGAAGCCATAGGGAAACGCCTTCGCCTTCCTGTGCCACGCTTGCCCAAGGATTTCCGTCTTTGTCTTTACTGAAAACCCAGCCTCCGTCCCATGGTGCTTTTTTTGCGATTTTCGGTTTTCCGGAAAAGCGGATTTCAAAAATTCCGGTATTTCCTTTTTTGTATGATTTTTTAGCAGTAATGAAAATAAAATCTCCTTCTCTTTTGGTTTCAAAATGGTTGTCCTTGTTGAGAAATTCGTATTCCATCGGCTGATGCAGGTCAATCTGAAAAACAGGATTTTTAACGTCTTTTGTAATTTCAAACGTAATTATATTTTTCCCTGAAAGAGATTGTTCCGTAAAATCCGGTTCTACGGTAATATTGTATTTTTTAACATCCCAGAAATTGCGAAATTCCGTATCCGAACCCTTCAAAACTGCTTCTTTTTCAGAAGAAATATCGTTTGGCAAAAGCCGTTGCTGAGCGCAGGACATCACGGAAAAGGAAATCAACAGGGAGAGAGCAAGTTTTTTCATTTTTAAAGGATAAAAGATTTACAACCTCAAAAATAGAAAAATAAATGGATTATTTATGCTCCGAGTTTGATTTTACAAGCGCAGCCTCCTGTTTCTGAATCCTTTTATATACTCTCGAAGACATTACAATACTGAATTCATACAAGAGCAACAGCGGAAAAGCGGCAGCAAGCATGCTCATCACATCAGCAGGCGTAACGATTGCGGCAACTACCATAATCAAAACAATGGCGTGGCGGCGGTAAGTTTTCAGGAACATCGGGGTAAGGATTCCGATTTGGGTAAGGTAATAGACCAAAACCGGAAACAGAAAAAGAACGCCCATTCCTAAAACCACCTGCAAAAAAAGCGTGGTATAATCCGAAAGGTCGAAAAGCTGAGTAATGGAATCCGAAATATTGAACATCAGCCCGAAATTAATCGCCAGCGGAAAAATCAGAAAATAGCCGACAAGAACGCCAGTCATGAACAGAATCCACACAAAATTGATAAAAAATACAGAATTCTTTTTTTCGTTCGGATGGAGCGCAGGGCTGATGAAACGCCAAAGTTCCCATATAATATAAGGAAACGCAGCTACGATTCCTCCAAAAATAGAAACTGCCATCATCACATTGAACTGCTGAAAGAGCTTTTTCTGCTGAACCGCAAAATTATCAGGCAGTACAAAACTGTCTTTCCCGAACCATTCATTGGAAAAGTGATTCACGATTCTGAAAGTCAGGAAATCGTTTTTTGTAGGAGCGAAAAATACATGCTTCATGAGCCATTCCACATTGAAACCAATTATGACAGCACCAATCACAATCGCAATAAGACAGCGGATAAGATGCCCTCTCAGTTCGCCGATATGTCCCCAGAAAGAAAGTTCTTTTTCTTCGCTCATTTTTTTAGTTCAAGGTTTAAAGTTCAAAGTTTCAGGTTGCGAAATTAGGAAATTATAAACAATTTGGCTTCCATCTTTCAGCCTCATCCACTTGGCTCTTTTTACTTTTTACTTGGCTCTTAATTAATCCCCTCGTCCAGCAATCTGTGAATATCAATAATCCCGAAATACTTTCCGTTTTCCGTTACGATAAGCTGTCCGATATTGTTTTCTTTTAAAATTTTCATTGCTTCTTTTGCCAAAGCATTTTTTTCAATGGATTTCGGATTCCGGCTCATAATATCTTTTGCCAGAACATTAGACACATCTTCATTGTTCATCAACATTCTGCGTAAATCTCCGTCTGTAATTACACCGATGATTTTTCCGTTTTCGGTAACCACCGTAATTCCGTGAGTGGAAGCACTGATAGAAATAATAATATCGCGGATTCCCGAATTTTCGGAAACTTCCGGCTTTTGCGTGGAAAGAAACTGTTCCACAGTTGCGGTAAGATTTTTCCCGAGATTTCCGCCCGGATGAAATTTCGCAAAATCCGTGTCCTTAAAATTTTTGATTTCCATTAAGCAAACTGCCAAAGCATCACCCAAAGCCATTTGTACCGTTGTCGAACTTGTCGGCGCGAGTTTTATCGGGCAGGCTTCTTTTTCAACGCGGGAATTCAGGACGATGTCGGAATTTTCCGCCAGTTTGCTTTTCGGATTTCCCGTCATTCCGATTAATGCGGAAGAATAATTTTTGAGAAACGGAACAAGATTCACAATCTCCGGCGAATTTCCGGAATTGGAAATACAAAGCACCACATCCTGCTTCTGAATCACGCCCAAATCTCCGTGAATCGCTTCCGCAGCGTGAAGAAACTGCGAAGGTGTTCCTGTAGAATTGAGCGTTGCCACGATTTTATTCCCGACGTGTGCCGATTTCCCGATTCCTACCACAATCAGTTTTCCATTTGCCGAACTGATGATGTTTACCGCTTTTGCAAAATTTTCGTCCAGACGGTTTTTCAGATTTTCCAGTTCTGCGATTTCAATTTCTACGGACTGTCGGGCGATTTTCAGGATTTCGGAATCGTTCATCGTTGTAATCGGTTTTGTGAATAAAAAAAATAAAAGACCTTTAAGAGCCTGTGATAAGTTTGCAAAGTAAATATTCAATATACTAAAAGTTAAAAAAAATCATTTAGAAGAATACATTGGAAAAAGCAACAGGAAAAAGACAGAGAGACTGCAGATATACAAATA
>JASGDB010000120.1:0-17072 GCA_049841315.1 Bergeyella sp.
CAAAGCCACTTTAATATCGGATTTTAGTTTAAATGCCTGTTCGTATTTTTTTAATTTGTTCAGCACTTTTTCCCATTCAGTCAAAGGTAACTGAACTGCATTTGTTTTGCCGTTGTTGTCGCTGACGTATTGAAGTGCAATTTTCATAATTTCAAATTTAATGAAACAAATATACTATTTTTCTTCTTTTCAAATATTTTTGATGTCGCCACTTTGTGACTCACTTATCTCTTTTCATATAATATTGAATTTATTAAAAAATCCACAGTCAGATTGTGGATTTGTCGTTTTATTTCAGTAATTTTTTTAGTTTTTTGAGGGTCTCGTTTGTTTGCCCAGAAAAGTAAAATAGTTACAGTTTCGGAATTGTTGTATTCAAAATATAGGGTAACCTGCTTTTTCCCAATCAAAATAAAATGCAGGTTTTCAACAAATTCGGATTTCGGATAAGAAATAATTTTATCGTCCAGTGATTGAAAGAATTTTTTTAAATCTTTTCGGAATATGCTAAATTCTTTTTTTGGGCAGATTCAACTAGCAAGTGCGATTTGATTTACAAATTTAAAGAATAAATTTTTGGGTTCTTCAAAATCTAATGTTATTAACACGACGGCAATATAACGGCAATTAAAAACATTTTAATTTATTGATAATCAGATTTTTGAATAAAATAAAATAGCGAAATAATCCCGTCGGGTTAATAATATAGGTCTTCGGTTACTTTTCTTTCAGATTTTTATCAATTTGTTTTTCTGTATTTTCGGCGCGTTTTTCTTCACGAATCACTTTGTTGGACTTTTTGTTATACAACGCTTCTATGATGCCCTGACCGGTTTTGCTGAAAATCTTGATTTTCGGTTTTTCGTGCGTTCCGGTTACAACAATCGGGAATCCTATCCATCCGCCGGGCGGCAATCCGACTCTCACACGCAAATCCAATAATCCGTTGAAACTTGTGGTTCCGCTGATGGACGGTCTTAGAATTGAAACTTTGAAAGTAAACGGGTCAACGTGAATCAGATTGTTTTTGATATGTGTTTCGATGTTTACGCCTTGCATATCGGGATTATTAAAGGCATCTGCGCCAATATCATCTCCGATTACCGAAAGCATTTTGAGGTTTTTGACCTCTACATTTCTCAGATTTACAATGCCGCCGCCTTCCAATGATGGATAAATCGGTTTCATATTGTTGTCGAAATCGCCTTTCAACTTATAATCCAGAGAGACAATTCCTTTCACGTTTTTCGCTGCTGTTGCCATTTCCCGAACCATATCAATCTCGTTATAAGCCCGCTGAACATCAAAATCTGCAACATTCAATGCAATATCATAATTAGCGGTAACGGGGGATTCGTCCTGATATCTCGCATCAATTTTCATCCGGCTTCCAATAATATCAAACGTTGTATTTTTCAAATAAACCTGACCTCCATTGACCGACGCTGCTCCCAATAAATGATTCAAAACCAAACCTTTGAATTCCACTTTTTTGGCATCAGTTTCCAGAGCGACATCCAGATTTTTCGGGACGATGACAACGCCGCTGCTTTTCGGATGCTCCTCTTTGGCATATTCTACCGCAAGTGATTTGTCCTTGTTATCGCCTTCTTTCAGCGCCATAAATTCATCGATAAGGATATAATTGGATTTGAGCGCAAATTTTCCGTGCAATGTCCCTTTTCTCTCGATGAAATAATTGATGGTGTTCAGCAGATAGCCGTTTAGCGAATAATCGGATTTTCCGTAATTGCCATAGAATTTTCGGAACCACATTTTTTCATTTTCAAACCGGAAATTTCCTTCTTTGATATAAAATGATTTCGGAAGATATTCGGTTGTGGCTTTGATGTTTTTCAGGATAAGATTTCCCTTGTTGTCCAACTTGGAATATTGCCCTGTTGTGGCATAACTTTGGCGTCCGTTGAGCGACAAATCAGCCATTATCAAACCGCTGATATCCAAACCTTCTCTTTTGAAAACTTTATAGATTCGCCCGACATTCAGGGTTCCGTTTGCCCGGACTTTATACAATAAATCCTCAAAGTCCTGCAAATCCGCATTCACAAAAACCGGATTGCCTTCAAAATCAAATTTGAACGGGTCGAGTTTTACCCCCAAACTTTTAAAAGTTCCGTCCGTATTGTGAATATTTGCCAAAATATTGATATTCTGAATCGGGTTCGGATAATATTTTGTTTTCAGCCAGCCGTTTTTCAGATTGAAATACCCTTTGGTTTTCGGGAATAATTTTTTATCCATACTGAAAATTCCGTTTGACTGAATATCAGTATTCATCAGCCCTTTCAGTTCAATGTCTTTCAAACCCAAAGCCGTATCCAAAGTTGCCAAATCAACCGCACCTTTTATATCGGCATTTACTTTCATTTCGTTCATTCCCTGCGTTTTCACCACTGCCCGGAAACTGTTGTTTTTCCCCAAATCAAAACTTAAATTTCTCAAATCGAGCAGGAGTTTTTCTGTGTCCAGCGAAGGCATATCGACATTCATATCCATATTCAGGTTGTTCATCGGAACCGGAGCGTTGCTGTTGGAAACGAAGCCGTTTTTTACTTTCAGGCTTGCTTTCAGGTCGGGCTTCAGGTTTTTCGGCTCACTGAATCGTCCCTTTAAACTAAAAAACAAATCGCTGTTTCCCTCGATTTTGGTATCTTTTGCCCAATCCAAATATTGTGGCGGTAAAACCGAAATCATATCCCGAATGGTTGTTTTTTCCGAAGCCGCATTAATATTAATATTATATCCGTCTTTCAGAATGCTGACAAATCCCGTAAATTTCAGAGGAAGTTCATTGATGCGGAGTTCATTTTTCTTCAATACAAAAGTCAGTGCATTGGTATTGATTCTGGTTATCAAATCGGCGTGAAGTGTTTTTTGCCGGGCATACCAGATTCTGTTGAGTGCAAAATCCAGTTTGTCAATGTCCAAATCTGTTTTCAGGTCAAAGATATCGTCGCTGAGTCCGCCTTTTCCGGTGTAATTCAGCCCTTTTGCATTGACGAGGATATTTGCGGCGTGGTCGTTATATTTTACGTTCCAGTTTTTCAGTTTGATTAAATCCAACTTTATGGAAGCGCCGGTTTCGGTCGTATCTTTCGGTTTTTCAGACGGTTTGGAAACGAAAACATTATAGTTGGCCTGCCCTTTGGAATTGACGAAAACATTGGCGTAAGCATCATTGGCGTAGATTTCATCAATTTTAACTTCCCCTTTGAAAATCAGATTGGCGAGGTTGATTCCCACTGCCACTTCTTTTGCTGCCAGAAGCGTGTCCTGTTCAAACGGTTTGGAACCTTTCAGTATAAAATCGTCCACAGAAACCGTGAGAGAAGGGAAGTGGCGGAAAAAGGTAAGATGCGTTTTTTTATAATCCAACTTTCCTGCGAGATGCTTGTTCGCAAAAACCTTAACCTGCCGGGAGATGGTTCCCGGAAAAAGAATAGGGATAATGAACATCAAAAACAGAATCGAAGCGATGCCGATTCCCGACCATTTTAATACTTTCAGCGAAATTCTTTTTAGTTTTTCTTTATTCATAACCGGTATTTTTGATAACCACTTAAAAAATCCACAGTCTGACTGTGGATTTATCATATTATTTTAGTAAATTTTTCAGTTTTTGAGGGTCTTGTTTGCAATGCCAAAAGAGTGCAATCTCGATTTGCTCTGAATCCACAATTCTGTAAATAATTTTTACTTGCTTTTTCCCAATTAATGCAACCTTTGTATTTGGATATTCATCAAAATTTTGATGTTTTATAAAACCTTCGTTAACGGTCTTTTCAAAATTTGAAATATCTTCCCGCAAGGTTTCAATTTCCTTAGTCGTCCATTTATAATTCAAAAAACTGACAATTTCTTGCAGGGTTTCCAATGCTAATTCTGAATAAATTAGTTTCATTTCCCGAAAATTTTATCCATCAATTCTTCGGAATGTTCTACATATTTACCCTCCTTAATTTGCTGAAAACTCTTGTCCAAAACCTTTCTGAAATACTCCGAACTCTCGATTTCTTCCCAAGAATAGGTTTTGTCTTCTCCCGAAATTTCCACATCTTTAATTCCCTTTATCTGTGATAAAAGTTTTTTAATGAATGGAACATCGGCATATTCTGTAAGTTTTATCGTGATTTCCATATTATCATATTTAATAAAACAAATATACTATTTTTCTTCTTTTCAAATATTTTTGATGTCGCCACTTTGTGGCTCACTAAAAACCTGATTTTTTAAAAACCAAGGGCTTCACCCTTGGCTATTGATGTCGCCACTTCGTGGCTTTTTCTAAAACAGTTAGTATTAGAGATGTTTCCCCTTTGGGGAAAGGGGCTTATAAAAAATACTCCATCCCATTCCTAAAAATATTATGATAATTCGCGGTCGGGATATTTTTGAAAAGTCCGTCAGCAAAACGTTCGGGGTGTCCCATTCTTCCGAAGATTTTTCCGTTCGGACTGGTAATTCCTTCAATTCCGAAAAGTGAATTGTTCGGATTAAACGGCATTCCGTGAGCAATATTCCCGTCAAAATCCACATACTGCGTTGCGATTTGTCCGTTTTTGTAAAGTTCCGTCAGAACTTCTTGTGAAGCCATAAATCTGCCTTCTCCGTGCGAAATCGGAATCGTATAAATTTCATTTTTCATTCCTTTCAGCCAAGGCGAATCGGCGTTTGCGACTTTCACGTTTACCATTTGATTAATGTGTCGTCCAATCGCATTGTGAGCCAAAGTCGGCGAATTTTCGTCCAAATCGCGGATTTCTCCAAAAGGTAATAATCCCGATTTTACCAATGCCTGAAAACCGTTGCAGATTCCCAGAATCATTCCGTCACGTTCCAAAAGTTGGTGGACTGCGGTTTTCATTTTCTCGTTTTTCAGGACATTTACGATAAATTTGGCACTTCCGTCCGGCTCGTCTCCCGCAGAAAATCCACCCGAAAAAACCAGAATTTGCGAAGTCGAAATTTCTTTAGTCCACGCATCAATACTTTCCTCCAAAAGTTGATGATTGAGGTTCACCAAAGGCAGACTTTTCACTTCCGCACCCTCTTTTCGGAAAGCGTTCCCGGTTTCATATTCGCAGTTCGTTCCGGGAAAAACCGGGGCAAAAACTTTCGGTTTTGCAATGGAATGTTTTTTAATAATGATATTTTTCGGATTGACAGAATTTAATTTTTCATCAATATTAATGACGATTTTTTCGGGTTCGGAAGTCGGAAAAAGGTTTTCAAAAGTGCCGACAAAGTTGGATTTGAGATTTGAAATTTGAGATTTGAGATTATTGATGCTCAATATTTCGGAATCGTTTACAATACCGATTTTTTTAATTAAAGCAAAATCTAATTCTTCAACGGATTCGATGATTAAACTTCCGATATTTTTATTTAACAGTAAATGTTCATCGGCGGAAATTTCCGCTCCCAAACCGTTTCCGAACGCCATTTTTGCCAGAGCAACTGCAATTCCGCCGTCTTTTACGGTTTTTACGGAAACAATTTTTTTGGTTTTGATATTGTCATAAATAAACTCAAAAACCGCTTTCAAATCTTCATAATTTGGGAGTCCGTTTTCTTTATTTTGATGATGAAAATGATAAATGAAATTTCCCGCTTTTTTGAATTCCGGCGAAATGATATTCGATTTTTTGCCGTCTGCACAAGCGAAAGAAATGAGTGTCGGCGGAACATTCAAATCCTGATAAGTTCCTGACATTGAATCTTTTCCGCCAATCGCCGCCAATCCGAAATTCATCTGTGCATCATACGCTCCAAGTAAAGAAGCCAATGGCTTCCCCCATTTTTCGGGATTGTTGCCGAGTTTTTCAAAATATTCCTGAAAACTCAAACGGATTTTTTGGTAATCGCCACCCATTGCCACGATTTTCGCCACGCTTTCCACAACGGCATTTGCAGCACCAATCATTGAATTTTGAGAAGAAATTTCAGCATCGAATCCCCAACTTGCGAGGGAAACGGTTTCCACATTTTCGGCATTTAAAACCGGCAAAGTCTGCACACTTCCTTCCATTTCCGTGAGTTGAAATTTTCCGCCAAGCGGCATTGCAACAGTCGTTCCGCCAACTGACGAATCGAACATTTCCTGCAAACCTTTTTGGGAAGCCGTATTTTTATCGGAAAGAATTTTGATGAAATTGTCTTCGTTAAATTCAATGTGCTGATTTTCAACTTTTTGAAGATGATAAACTTTGATATTCTGCGATTTTGCCGAGCCGTTGGAATTCAGAAATTCTCTGCTCAAATCCACAATTTTTCCGCCTTTCCAAAACATCTGCATTCTTCCAGAATCGGTTACTTTCGCCACTTCTACGGCTTTTATGTTTTCCTTTTCGCAGAAATTGATGAATTTTTCTTTGTCTTTCGCTTCAATCACAACCGCCATTCGCTCCTGACTTTCAGAAATAGCGAGTTCCGTTCCGTTCAGACCTTCGTATTTCAAAGGTAAAATATCAAGGTTAATTTCCAGAGAATCAGCAATTTCGCCAATCGCAACGGAAACGCCGCCTGCTCCGAAATCGTTGGATTTTTTAATCAAAGTCGTAACTTCGGGATTTCGGAACAACCTCTGAATTTTCCGTTCTTCCACCGCATTTCCTTTCTGAACTTCGGAACTCATCGTGTGGATTGAGGTTTCGTCCTGCTCTTTGGAACTTCCCGTTGCTCCGCCAACGCCGTCCCGTCCGGTTGCTCCGCCGAGTAAAATCACAATGTCGCCGTTTTTCGGCTGCTCTCTTTTCACCCAAGATTTCGGAACGGCTCCGACCACAAAACCGACTTCCATTCGTTTCGCTTTGTAGCCTTCGTGGTAAATTTCATTAACCAAAGTCGTCGCCAAACCAATCTGATTTCCGTAGGAAGAATAGCCGTTTGCGGCTTGTTTCGTAATGGTTCTCTGCGGTAATTTTCCCGGCAAAGTTTCGGAAATATTTTCCAAAACATCGGCTGCTCCCGTCAATCGCATCGCCTGATACACAAACGCTCTTCCCGACAACGGGTCACGAATTGCACCACCAAGACAAGTGGAAGCACCGCCAAAAGGTTCAATTTCCGTCGGGTGATTGTGCGTTTCGTTTTTGAAAAGCAAATACCAAGGTTCTTTTCTGCCGTCAAATTCGGCTTCGATTTCTATCGTGCAGGCGTTGATTTCATCGGAAACAACGAGGTTTTCCAATTTTCCCGTTTTTTTGAAATACCTCGCACAAACCGTTGCCAAATCCATCAGCGAAACCGGTTTCGCTTCCCGACCGAGAAATTTTCTTTTTTCTAAATAATCATTGAAAATGGTTTCCAATGTTTCCTTAAACTGCCCTTCAAACTGAATATCAGTTAGTTCCGTTTCAAACGTGGTATGACGGCAATGGTCGCTCCAATAAGTGTCGAGAACTTTGAGTTCGGTTTCGGTTGGATTTCGGTTTTCGGATTGGAAATAATTTTGAATACACTGCAAATCGTCAAACCCAAAAGCGAAATTATTGACTTCGTAGAATTTCGCTAATTCACTCGAATTTAACGAATTAAAATTGTCGTGAATTAAAACAGGCGACGGTTTTTCTTCCGCAGGAATTTCGAGAAGGGTTAAATCTTTTTCCTGACTTTCAACTTTGTTAATCAAATGATTTTTAACAAGTTGCAAATCATTTTCAGAAATTTTTGAAATTTCAATGAGTTTTCCGCTTCTCACAATCGAGTTTTCAATTCCTGTTAAAAGTGCAATACACTGCTGTGCGGAATCGGCACGCTGGTCGTATTGTCCGGGAAGAAATTCCATTGCGAAATGCGTGTGTTTTGCAGGATTTTCTTTATGGAGAATATCCGTAACAGGGTCTGCAAACGTAGAGTTCACGACTTTGGAAAAATCGTTTTCCGACAAACCGAAAACATCGTAAATATTATACACTTTCACATTCTCCACATTCGGGACAATGTTTTTGATTTCATTTAAAATTTTCGGACTTTCCACATCGAAAATCCTGCGTTTTTCTACGAAGATTCTTTTTTTCATTTTACCAATATATCGGTGCTTCGCACCTTTTTTCATTTTGTTTCTTTCATTTTTCCCATAGGTTGCACCTATGGTTATTGATATTAAGCCACTTCGTGGCTTTTTTTTTCCACAGGTTAAAACCTGTGGTTAAGCATAGTTAAGCCACTTCGTGGCTTTGTTGGATTTATTTCTTTGGATATTTCGGTGCTTTATTCAATTCTATCGGATTGTTGTTTTTACGCATTTCATCTTGTTCATCTTCGATTATTGGTCGCAGTTCTTCGGGTTTTGTATATCTTACTCCATTGAAATCTACACTACTTATGCTTCCGTTTTGAAGTTGTGTTTTTATATCCTGAATCGGGTCATTAAAATATTCCATTCGCTTTTTATTGAAGATTTTTTCAGTTACGGGAATTGGTTTATTCCTATGTCTTACTTCCAGAAAATTCGATGTATCATAAGTTTCTTTAAGATTTTCATTTTTTATGAAAGAAAATTTATAGTTACTTTTTTCGTCTTCGAGCAAAATAACCAATCCCGGCAATCCTGTAAATTTATACGGACCTTCCGAAAACGGTAAATCTTTTGTAAACCACGCAATCCATTTTCGTCCGCCAAAATTTGCGGTTGCTTTTTGAAGATTAAAACTTTGATATTTTTGTGTTTCTTTCGATAATTTCCAATCAATAACATCTTCGGTAACATAAGAATAAGCCTGAAAATCAATCATTTCAAAATTCGTATTTTTGTTAGAATTTCGTTTTCTGATAACGGGAATCTGGTCTGTCCAATTCGTATTTTGACTGTTGAATTTTTTATTTATTGAATCTTTTATCAAAAAAACTCTATCATAATATTTGGTTTCTTCCGGATTAATATCGAGAATCATCGTTCGTTTTTTTAATTCGGTTTGTGTGGAATCCGACTTGTATTCAAGTTCATAGAAAAAACGATGTGTTTGCGAAAAAGCAAAAACAGAAAACAACAGAAAAACAACTGAATATTTCATTTTTATTTAGTTTTAATTTGTATAACAAGCAATCATTTTGCAGACCTTTCCTTCTGTATTAAAAAACATTAATTCTATGGCTTTTTTATTGAGAACCGATTTATAATACAATGCGACGCAATTCACACCTTCCGTAACATCATAAAGTTCAAAATGCAAATCTGGCATTTTTTCGAGGGCTTTTTTCCAATATTCGGATACTTTTTCTTTGCCTTTCAACGAACCGCTTTCATTTCCTGTCACAATCTTAATCATCGGCGTTGTAATTTCGACATCATCAGAATAATGGCTTAAAATTTCTTCCAAATTATGTGAGTTCCAAGATTTAACCCATTCTTCCGCAAATTTTTTGATTTCCATTTTTATTGCTTTTATTTTTTTCCATAGGTTACACCTATGGTTAAGCATTGTTAAGCCACTTCGTGGCTTGTTGGTTATATTTTATTTTTTCAGTCCGTATTATCTGATTTGTCCAACATCTGCCCTAACTGGTGCAGTTTGTCGGCTAATAATTTCTTGTCAATCAGTTTTGTTTCGTAGTCGGCAACTATTGCCGGACTTATGTTTCGTGCCATTGCGTATTCTACCACCTCAATTTCTTTGCCTTTGCAGAGTAAAATCCCAATGCTCGGGTTTTCGTGAGGTCGTTTTACATCTCTGTCCAATGCTTCCAAATAGAAATTTAATTTGCCTAAAAATTCGGGTTCAAAGTCTTCGATTTTAAGTTCAAAAAGCACCAAACATTGCAAATCCCGATGATAAAAAAGCAAATCGGTGCGAAAATCTTTGTTGCCGACCTGCAAACGAAACTGTTCGCCCATATAGGTAAAACCTTTGCCAATTTCCAAAATGAATTTTTGCAGGTTGAGCGTAATGGCTTTTTCAAAATCTTTTTCGCTGTGTCCGTCGGGTAAGTCCAAAAATTCAAAAATATACGGGTCTTTGAAAATGTTTTCGGGTAATTGTGTCTGCACTTTGGACACCATTTGTTTTGAAAGCATTGTGCGTTCAAAAGTTGCCGATTTGATTTGCCGTTCCAATTCCCGAACTGCAAGTTTTTCTGTTACTGCTGATAACAAATAAAATAAAATTTCTTCTGCACTTTTTGTTTTACTCAAAATGTGCAAATGAGATGACCATTGTATTTGTGTCAACACTGTGGACACAAATTTATCATATTGAATTTCAGTATTTTGCAATTGTGTCAACAGTGTTGACACTTTTTCGGTTTGTTCATTTTCTAATTGTGTCACTATTGGCGACACTTTTGGTTTTTGGGTTTCTAACCAAAGTTTAAAAACTTCACTTTCGGGTGCATAAACCTCATAAAACTGCTTCATACGATACAAACCTCTGCGGTTGAAACCCGAAAGATTGGGCACTTTGGATTGTATGAAATCGGCTAACTGCTGAACGGTATTTTCTCCCCATTTTCCTGAACTTACTTTTACCGATACCACTTTTCCCACATTGAAATACATCAATACCAACTCGCTGTTTGCCTTGCTGTAAACACGGTTTCTGGCTTCGGTAATGAGCGTGAAGATATGCTCAAAATCGGGTTTGTATGTATTTTCTATATTCATTTTATTTTTTACATATTAAAAAGCAAGTCGATAATAAAAGCCAATACAAAAACCGCTATTCCCAATTTCATTAATTTCTGGTTTTTCTCAAAAAATGAAATCAAATTTAATAATAATATGATTGCAGATACACAACCGAAAATTAAATTATACAACACATAATTATCTGCATTTTTATAATGCCAAACTCCGGCAACCGGACCTTCTGCTCCAAACGGGTATTCAGAATATTCTTTTAATATTCCAACATTATAATATTCGTGGAAAGACATAAAAGCAAAAAATGCTGAAATCACACAAATTAAAACAACGCAGAAAATCAGCCAGTTGGGAATGTAATTTTTCATTTTCTGATTCATCTTTTATTTCAATAAATTTCTGTCTTCAACATTTTCCAATACTTTCATTTGTTGAATGGCAATTTTATTGAGTTTTGTCAATCGTTCACTTTGGCTTAAATTTTCGTGGATAAAAACCGCATTCAGATTTTCCAAATTGGAAAGACAAATCAATTGGTTCATTGTTGCATAATCACGCATATTTCCTTTCAAATCAGGATTTGCATCACGCCATTGCTTGGCTGTAATTCCAAATAATGCAACATTCAGAACGTCTGCTTCATTTGCATAAATAATGGAAGTTTCTTTCGGCGTTAATTCCTTCGGAATTAAATTTTGTTTAATAGCGTCTGTATGAATTCTATAATTGATTTTCGCTAATTCCCGTTTTGCCGACCAACCTAATTGCTTTTGTTCTTCTTCTTTTAAGCGTTGAAATTCTTTAATGATATACAGCTCAAATTCAACCGAAATCCAACTTGCAAATTTGAATGCAATATCTTTGTGGGCAAAAGTTCCTCCATAACGTCCGGATTTTACTATAAAACCAATAGCATCCGTTGTATTAATCCATTTTAAGGGAGACATTGTAAAAGCATTTAATCCTGCTTCTTTTTTAAACCCCTCGAATTCGATGGGTTTAAAATTTGGATTGTAAAGCGTTTCCCAAATTCCCAAAAACTCAATCGTATTACGGTTTCGCATCCAGTTACCAATTACAGCACTCGAATCATCTGTTTTGTATTTCGCGATATCCGTAAGCGAAATGTAATCGTTTTCTGCAATTGATATTATTGTAATATCACTGTTTTTGACCGTAATTTTTGCCATAGCTATTATTTTATTGTGGCGAATTCGCCATAATTTAAAGTTTTAAAGTTGTCAGATTCGACCACTTTAAAATTCGGGTTGTTGATTTGTTCCCAAGTGCTTAAAAACTCCAAAGCATAACGTGTTCTTATCCAGTTCTTTATTATATCTGCCGCTCTGCTTTCGCTTTCTTTGGCATTAGCCATATCGGTAAGCGAAATATAGTCTTTGCCCTCAACAGATATAATTGTAATTTCTGTATTTTCTACGTTAATTTTTGACATTTAGTGGTTTTTAATTATTTATACGCAAGATAATATTTTTACTGATGCTTTCCACATCGAAAATTCTTTTCATTTCTTTCATTTTTCCACAGGTTAAAACCTGTGGCTATTGATGTTAAGCCACTTTGTGGCTTTGGTTATTTTTTAGGTTTTATCGGTGTCCAAATTTCTTCTTCCGAAGTCGGGTCATTATTTTTGTATTTATCTCCTAAAATCTCAAAATGTGGTCGGTCATCTAAAATATAATCTGAATTTGGAAGCCACGTTCCCAAAATATATTGAAAAATTGAGTTATCTGTATTTAAGCCTTTATAATTAAAAACAGCATAAAGTCCGCCTGACAAAACAAATGTTTCCATTTCTTTTGGAACATTATCAAAATGTGAAACTTCCACAACCGCCCATTTTTCAAATTCATTTGTCGGCTTAAAATCAGAAAAATATGTTGAATTATAAACAGACATTGAAATTAAATCATCTGTTAAATTATTCGCGATTTCTTTTCGCACTGGCATAAAACTTTTCCATAGTTCTCCTGCTTTATAGTCTGCAAAACTCATTGTTAATCGTTTTCCAACTAACTTTTTTTCATTTAATATTTCAATTTTCGGTATCATTTTTCAATATCAATATTATATTTTTCTAAAAGTCCTGAAATTCCTGAAATAGAAAATTTCGCATTTTTAATTTTATTGATTTCAGGGTTAATGTAATAGTTATAAGAAGTCCTGAAATCTGCCTTTTCAAGTATTGTATAATCGAAAACTGCTTGTGTTAAATTACAATTATCAAATACTGCACTTGTGAGGTCTGCTTCCGCAAAATCGGTTTCCTTTAACCCAAACCTCGCAGCCTAAAAAACTAAAAGCATCTAAAGTATTGAAAAATAATACAAAAGATGCTTTGTTGTTCGCACCAAAATGCGTAATATAGTGTTCTCTACAACGCTATATGGACAAAGTTATACATTCTGACAGAAATATCACTCCTTTTGGAGGATTAAATTTTATTTACAAAGCTTTAAAAACTAAAAACATTCCGCAACTAATTGATAATCAGTTATGTTACAAGAGTGTTCTCACTCAATATTCCTACTCGGATATTGTGCTTTCTCTGTCGGGAAGTGCACTTTGCCAGGGAAATTTTGTGTCCAAAAAGCACCGAAAACTCAATAATTTCCCAATATTTCTATTTTTTTTTCAATAATTAAATTTTTGAAAAATCGGGGATTTTTGTTTGCGAATTTTGGGAAATACTTAAACGCCTAATTCAAAAAAATTAATTGACTTTGTTCCTGTAAAAAGCAATCATCATTTCCCTTTTTCCGGGCGGGCCTTGTTTTTTTTCCACTTCAAAACCCAGTTCTTTCAGTATTCTCCGCACACTTCCTTTGGAAGAATAGGTAGTGAGCAATCCGCCGGTTTTCATTTTTTCCGCCACCATTTCAAAAAGCGGTTTTTCCCATAAATCGGGCTGTACACGCGCTCCGAAGCAATCGAAATACACCAAATTGATTTTCGGGAGAGAAATTTTTTCCAAATCGAAAAAATCACATTGAATTTTGGTCAGAAAAAAATCAGGAACAATTTCCGAAGGTTTTTCCCATTCCGCCTGATGTATTTTTTGATAGATTTCTTTTATTTTTTCGTTCTCAAAAAGTTCAAAATAAGCAAGTTCTTCGATTTCGGATTCATTTACGGGATATTTTTCCAGTCCGAAATAATGAATAATATGATTTTTTTTATTTTTTAAAAATTCATTAATTGTAACCAAAACATTCAAACCTGTTCCGAAACCCAACTCTAAAATATTAATTTCGTAATCATTTATCAAATTCATTCCGTTTTTGATAAATACGTGATTGGCTTCATTCAATGCGCCGTGTTGTGAATGGTAACTTTCGTTTAATTCGTTGATATATAATGTCTTGCTTCCGTCGGAAGTGGTCTTTATTTCCCTTTTCATGTTATTTTTTTTCAAATTTAAGTTAAAATTTCCATATTAAAAAAATTATATTATATTTGTAGAACATCAACAAAAATTTAAAAAATGATAATTCAGAAAACTTCCATCCCGCGAATCTCCACTTTTGACCCGACTGATTTTGCTTTCGGGAATACCTTTATCGACCACATGATTATATGTGAACACGAAAACGGAAAATGGGGTGAGGTAAGGCTTATGCCGTATGGGCCGCTTCCTTTTACTCCTGCAATGATGGGCGTAAATTACGGACAGGCGTGTTTTGAAGGAATGAAAGCATATAAGGACAAAGACGGACAGGTTTTCCTTTTCCGCCCTGAAAAGAATTTTGAAAGAATCAATAAATCCGCGAAAAGGCTTGCAATGCCGGAAATTACCCGCGAAATGTTCATCGACGGACTGAAAGCACTTACGGATATAGACAGAGAATGGATTCCGTACGGAGAAGGAATGTCGCTGTATATCCGCCCGCTGATTTTCGCTACGGAAGAAGCCCTGAAAGCCAGAATTGCCAATAAATATATGTTTGCGATTGTTGCTACACCTGCGAAAAATTATTACACAGCACCGGTTTCCGTGAAAATTTCGGATTATTATTCCAGAGCGGCAAATGGGGGAGTGGGTTCTGCAAAAGCCGCCGGAAATTATGCAGCATCTTTCTATCCTACAAAATTGGCGAATGAAGAGGGTTACGAGCAGGTAATCTGGACAGACGATTCTACCCACGAATATTTCGAGGAAAGCGGAACGATGAATGTTTTTGTGAGAATTAACGATACCATTTATACACCGCCGACTTCCGATAAAATTTTGGACGGAGTAACGAGAGACAGCTTCATTCAGCTTGCAGAGAAAAACGGAATCGAAGTGAAAGTAGAACCTGTTTCGGTGAAGAATGTAATCGCAGCGTATAAAAATAATGAACTTAAAGAAATTTGGGGCGTAGGAACTGCAGTTGTTACCTCTGTTTTTGAAGCATTTGGCTATAAAGGAGAGAAATTTGAACTTCCGAAACTTTCCGATGAAGAAAGCTATGCCGTTCGTTTGAAGGATGAATTGGTCGGGATTCAGACGAATCAGCTGGAAGACCCGTTCGGATGGAGGATTTTAGTTGAAAATAACGTATTGGAAACTGTTTAAAACCGATTGGCAAATTATAATAAAGGAGCTGTTTCAAAATTTGGAACAGCTTTTTTTATGGAGTTGTGTTATAATTATTAAAATGCTTATTTTCGCAGAAGTTTTATGAAAAAAAATATTTCATTTCTCGTCATTTTGGCTTTGTTTTCCTGTGGAAAGCAACAGGCATATCCTCCGGTAGGAGGCATCCTTAGCGAAAAGGACATGAACGTTTCTAAAAACCGTGCGAAAAACCTGAACGAACTGGAACGTGCGCAGATTCAGAGCTGGATAGACAATCAGGATGAAAAATTCTATTCGATGAAAATGAATTATTGGGTGAACGTGGAAGAATTGGATAAAAGACCCAAAAAAGTTAATGGAGAAACGGTTTCCTATCAATATGATATTTACGATTTTGATAAAGTAAAATTATATGATGCTCCGAAAGTGGTAAAAAATGTACGCTTCGGAAAATTTGATGAGCTCAAAGCTGTGGAAGATGCGCTTCATTACACCAATCCGGGAGAAAAAGTGAAACTTCTGATTCCCTCCGTTCTGGCTTTCGGAACATACGGAGATGAAAAGAAAATTTCCAATGATATGCCTTTAATTATAGAACTTAAAACCTTATAAAATTCAAAATAATGATAAAGAAAATAGTAATGGCAATCGCTGCCGTTTCACTTACAAGCTGTACATCAATTTATAAAAAAATGAACGTAGACAAAGAAACTTACCAGAATTTGAAAGACGGACTTTACGCCAATCTGCAGACTTCCAAAGGGAATATGATTGTGAAATTTGAAGACGAAAAAGCTCCGGTAACGGTGGCAAACTTCGTCGGTCTTGCAGAAGGAAAAATCGAAAACAAGGCAAAAGCCAAAGGTGTTCCGTATTATGACGGTACGATTTTCCACAGGGTGATTAAGGATTTTATGATTCAGGGAGGCGACCCGCAGGGAACAGGAATGGGAGACCCGGGATACAAATTTGAAGACGAAAAAAATGACCTGAAACATACGGGAAAAGGTATTCTTTCCATGGCAAATTCCGGACCGAATACCAATGGTTCTCAGTTTTTCATTACAGAAGTAGCAACGCCGTGGTTGGACGGAAGACATACGGTTTTCGGGGAAGTTGTTGAGGGAAAAGAGGTGATTGATGCGATTGCAGCCGTAGAAAAAGGACCTCAGGACAAGCCGAAAACGGATATCGTGCTTGAAAAAGTAAGCGTTTTCAGCAAAGGCGATGCGTACAAAAATTATGATGCTGCAAAAGTTTTTGAGGAAGGAAAAGGAAAAATTCAGGAAAAAAACAAAATTTATCTTGAAAAAGAAGCTGCAGAGAAGAAAAGAAAAGAGGAAGAATTCAAAGCCAATCAGGAAAAACTGGCTGACGAAATGAAAAAAGGTATGCAGTCAACACCGTCCGGATTGTTTTATAAAATCACGAAAAGCAATCCTGAAGGGAAATCTGCTAAAGCCGGCGATATGGTTTCCGTGCATTATGCAGGAAAATTGGTTGACGGAACGGAATTCGACAGTTCTTTCAAAAGAAATCAGCCGATTGATATTCCTATCGGCGTGGGACAGGTAATCAAAGGCTGGGACGAAGGAATTCTTCTGTTGAAAGAAGGAGAAACGGCAACTTTACTGATTCCTTCGGAATTGGGTTACGGAGCTCGTGGTGCCGGCGGTGTGATTCCTCCGAATGCGTGGCTGGTTTTCGATGTGGAACTCGTGAAAGTAAACGGCAATTCATCATCAGAAAAATAAATTTCGTTCAGAAAAAATAAAAGGCTCTTCGCCATTTTGTATGGAAAAAAAAATATCCCTATTATTTTAAAATGACCTCGGAAACGGAGGCGTTAAAAATTTTAAAGAATTTTCGTTAAGAAATTTCCACTGTTCGAGG
>JASGDB010000121.1:0-122695 GCA_049841315.1 Bergeyella sp.
AATTTCATCAAAATTATACCCTTTAGGGTTAGGGAAATTAATTTTGATGAAATTTAAACAGGCTCTAAAAAATATATTTTAAATTTATATGCTTTTAATTATGGTTTTTATTTATTAACTTTGGTTGGTTGCAAATTTAGCAAACAAAAATTAGGATGAGGACAAAAACAGACGATTTATCGAAAGAACTTAAAAAATATTTCGGATTTTCATCATTTAAAGGACAACAGGAGCAGATTATCCGTTCGCTTATGGACGGAAAAGATGTATTCGTACTGATGCCGACAGGTGGCGGAAAATCCCTTTGTTATCAACTTCCTGCACTTATTTGCGAAGGAACGGCGATTGTGGTTTCGCCGCTTATCGCACTTATGAAAAATCAGGTGGATGCCGTAAACGGACTTTCTTCCGGCGAAAGTACGGCTCACGTTCTGAATTCCTCGCTCAATAAATCCCAGACCAAACAGGTTTTTGACGATATCCGGAGCGGAAAAACCAAACTGCTATATGTTGCGCCCGAAAGTTTGATTAAAGAAGAATATCTGGAATTTTTCCGTGAAGTGGAAATTTCGTTTGTAGCGATTGACGAAGCGCATTGTATTTCGGAATGGGGACACGATTTCCGCCCGGAATACCGAAACCTGAAACTCATCATCAATAAAATTGCCGATGTTCCACTTATTGCTTTAACGGCGACTGCCACTCCGAAAGTTCAGGATGATATTCAGAAAACTTTGGGAATGACGGAAGCATTGGTGTATAAAGAAAGTTTCAACCGACCTAATCTGTTTTACGAAGTTCGCCCGAAAGTAGATGTGGACAAGGAAATTGTAAAATTCATCAATAAAAATAAAGGAAAATCGGGAATCGTCTATTGTTTGAGCCGTAGAAAAGTAGAGGAATTCGCACAGCTTCTCCAAGTAAACGGAATCAACGCATTGCCTTATCACGCAGGATTAGACCAAAAAACAAGAGTTGCCAATCAAGATAAATTCCTGATGGAAGAATGTGATGTAATCGTGGCTACGATTGCTTTCGGAATGGGAATCGACAAACCTGATGTGCGTTTTGTGGTGCATTACGATATTCCTAAATCTCTGGAAAGTTATTATCAGGAAACCGGAAGAGCGGGAAGAGACGGAGGAGAAGGCTATTGCGTGGCTTTCTACGACCCGAAAGATATTGAAAAATTAGAAAAATTTCTGGCTCAAAAACCGGTTTCCGAAAGGGAAATCGGGCTTCAGCTTTTGAATGAAGTAGTCGGTTATGCCGAAACTTCGATGAGCCGAAGACAATACCTTCTCTATTATTTCGGGGAAGAATTCGACCCGATAAACGGCGACGGAGCGAAAATGGACGATAATTCCCTGAATCCGCCGAAACTGAAAGATTCTTCAAAAGATTTGTTTACCGTTTTGGATGTGGCGAAACGTTTGGAAGAAAAATTCAGAACGAAAGATTTAATCAGCATTATCGTCGGAAAAGAAAGTCCGGTAACGAAATCGTATAAACTCGAAACCCACAAACTTTTCGGAATCGGAAAAGACCAGTCGGATAATTACTGGAAATCCATTATCAGACAGGCAACTGTTCAAAATTTTTTACAAAAAGACATTGAAACTTATGGCGTTTTGAGAGTAACGGAAAAAGGTCAGGAAGTAATAGACGGAAAATTTACCGGCTCTTTCATGATTGCAGAAGACAGAACGTATGATTTGGCTCAAACCAAGTCCGATTCCGATGCAGCACAGGTTCAGAACAGTGCGGGACTTGATGAGGTGTTGTTCGGTCAGCTGAAAGATTTGCGAAAAAAGGTGGCAAAAAAATTGGGAATTCCTCCTTATACGGTGTTTATGGACCCGAGTTTGGAAGATATGACGGTGCAATATCCCATTACAGTGGAAGAAATTTCTAAAGTATATGGAGTTGGTGAAGGAAAAGCCCGAAAATTCGGAAAAGAATTTGCCGATTTTATTAAAAATTATGTAGAAGAAAACGACATCGAAAGAACTCAGGACATGGTGCTGAAGCAGGTTGCCAACAAATCCAGCCATAAAGTTTTCATCATTCAAAGTACCGACAAAAAACTCGATTTGGAAGACATCGCAAAAGCAAAAAATCTTACAATGGACGAACTATTGAAAGAAATGGAATCCATTGTTTATCAGGGAACTAAATTGAATATCGGCTATTATATCGAAGAAAATTTTGATGAAGACATCGTGGAAGAATTTATGGAATTTATGAATGAAAGCGAAAGCGACAGCATGAAAGTCCTGACCGATGAATTCGGCGATGATTTGAGCGATGAGGAAATCCGAATGTTGAGAATTAAATTTATTTCAGATGTTGCCAATTAATTTCCAAAATTTTAAAAATGGGAAATCCGATTTTAGCATATAAAAAAGAACTCATAGAATGGATAAAAAACCTCGATGATTTGCAGGTTTTATCCGATTTAGTAGAGATGAAAGAGGGAAAATTTTCTGTTTCAAAAGTTTCCGAACCACAGGCGGAATATGCGGTGAAAGATGATTTTGATGTGCAGTTTGCGAAAGGATTGACATTAGAGGAATCGAGAAAGAGAACCAAAGAATTTATCAGAAGTCTGCCGTGGAAATGATAGTTATTTTTTCGGAAGGCTTTCATTTGCAGATTGAAGAATTGATTGAAATACTTTTTGAAAAAGAATATTTTGGTTTTGAGGAGGATTGTTATATTTATGCAGGTAAAATATATGATTTTGTTGAAGACAGTATCGAAAAGCCAATCTCAAAAGCTACGCCTGAAAAATTTAAAAAGCACGGAAAGTTTTATATAAAATACAAAGCCAATCACAGAACGCATTGGTATATATTTTTCAATCAAAAAGGAAATCAGATTCTTGTGAATTACATTTTGAATAATCACAATCACGATTTTCCTGAACTGATATAAACAAAATATAAAAAATGGAAAATCCGATTGTAACATACAAAAAAGAACTCATCGAATGGATAAAAAATCTCGATGATTTAGAGGTTTTATCCGATTTAGTAGAGATGAAAGAGGGAAAATTTTCTCTTTCAAAAGTTTCTGAACCACAGGCGGAATATGCGGTGAAAGATGATTTTGAGGAACGGTTTGCGAAAGGTTTTACATCTGAACAAGCAAGAGCAGAAACCAAAAGAAGAATCAATGAATGGTGGGGAAAATAGAAATTATTTATTCATCAAATTTCATAGATTATACCGATGAATTAACACAGGTTTTATATAAAGCCGGTTATTTTGCTTTTTTGGAAAATGCACATCAATATACCGATAAAATTTATGATTTTATTGATAATAATATCGACAAACCGATTTCCAAAAACACACCCGAAAAATTCAGAAAACACGGAAAACATTATCTGAAATACAAAGCCAACAATCGTACTTTCTGGTATATTTTCTTTGATAGAAAAGAGAATCGTTTTTTGGTCAATCATATTTTAAACAATCATTCTGAAAATTTTATAGAATTACTGTGAATAAAGAAGAGAACAGCACGGAAAAGTCCCTCTCCTTTGGAGAGGGATTTAGGGAGAGGACAAAATCCATTATCTTCATTCTTCCCGACCTTGAAACCGGCGGTGCAGAACGCATTGTAACTACGATTGCCAATCATCTTCCTCGTTCAACATATGAACCGAAAATTATGCTTCTTCGGAAAGAGGGCGGTTATCTTGATTTTCTGAAAAAAGACGTAGAAATCATTGATTTGAAAATCCAAAGAATCCGAAATTCTTTGTTTCCGATTTTGAGGGAAATCCGCAAGAGAAAACCCGATATTGTGTTCAGCGGTTTCGGGGAAGTGAATGCGTATTTGTCTTTATTCATCAGGCTTTTCCCGAAAACAAAATTTATTGCAAGAGAAACCAATGTCGTTTCTCAGCACGTTACGAGAAAGGAAATCCGTTTTTTCTATAAATTTTACAACAATTACGATAAAATCATCTGTCAGAGCGATGATATGCAGAATGATTTGATTCAAAATTTCGGGATTAAAAAAGAAAAACTCATTAAAATCAACAATCCTGTCGATTTCGATTTCATTGAAGAAAAACTGAAAGATTCCGTGAAACCTGAAAGTTACAGCGAAGATTTTAAAAACGTGGTCGCGGTCGGGAATTTGTCTGCGAGAAAAGGTTTTGACAATCTTCTGAACGTATTTTCCCATTTAAAAAACGAAAAAATTCTGCTTCATATTTTGGGCGACGGAAGAGATAAGGAGTTGCTTCATCAGATGAAAACGGATTTAGGTTTGGAAAATATCATCTTTCACGGACAGCAGAAAAACCCGTATCCGTTTCTGAAATTTGCGGATTTGTTCATTCTTTCGTCGCGTTACGAAGGTTTCCCGAATGTGCTTCTGGAAGCCGGAGCGTGCGGAACTTTTTCTCTGGCAAACGATTGCAAAGGCGGAATCCGTGAGATTGTGCAAAACGGAATCAACGGCGAAACCGGAACGATTGAAAATTACGAAGCCTTTGCACAGCAAATCGTTGAAATTCTGAAAGAAAACCACGATAAAACCGCTGTCCGGAATTCTATTTATTCCCGATTTTCAAAGGAGATTATCTTGGAGAACTATTTTGAGGTTTTTGATGAAATCTGAGGTTTTTTCCTTGATATTTTTAGAAATTTTGAAGTGAAAAATTTTGTATATTTGTGTGAAATATCAGTTTGTTATGGAAACAACAGCGAAAAAAACAAGAAAACAAACAACTGCAAAACCAAAGGTCAAAAAAGCGGAAACAGTAGAAGCCGCAGAACCAAGAAAAATTTCTAAAACGTGGGAAGCAGTGCTGAGAGCGAAAGAAAAACCTCTTATTGAAATCGTGGATATGAGAGCGGTTTTAAAATAATCGTATGGCACGTTATTTATTAGACACGAACATTGTGATTTTTATGATTTTGGGGGAGTTGGACAATTTTTCTCCCGAGGTTAGGTATATTTTGGAAGATTATTCCAATCAGTTGTATATGAGTTCCGTTTCTGTTGCGGAACTTTTGCAGTTATACCGCATAAAGAAAGTGAAGCCCAAAAATATAAAAAATGCTTCCGAAATTGTAGAAAATATAGAAAACGATTTCTACATCGAAATTCTTCCTTTTACAAAAGAGCACACCAGAACACTCGCATCACTGAAAATTGCGGACGGACACAACGACCCTTTCGACCATTCCATTATCTCTCACGCCATTTCCGAAAAAATGATTCTCGTTTCCTCCGACCGAAAATTCCGGGAATATACGCCGCAGAATCTGAATTTTGCTTTCAACAGGAGATGAAAAAACCCATTTAATGAAATTTCGTTTATTCCCGTTTTTCAACCGAGATTATTTTGGAGAAATATTTTGAGGTTTTTGAGAATGTGTAATTCAATATAATCTATGACAAGTATACAGCTAAACTAATTGCAGATATTCCCAAATCTGTTCATCCCGAACACCCAAAAATATCCCGAAAAATCCGTAAATTTGCAAACCATTAATTTAATTTTCAGATATGAACAAATACATAAAACTGGTTATTGCGGGGATTTTTATAGCATTAGGAATATACATGATGTTCTTCACCCGTGAGCTGGGATGGGGAATTGTGGTATTCCTGCTTTCCGCATTTCCGATTCTTCTTTTCTTCAAAAACGAATATATTCTTCTCGCATTTTGGCAGCTTCGTAAGCAAAATATGGAAAAAGCGAATGCATGGCTCTCCAAAATCACGAATTATCCGGCTCAGCTTCACCGTTCGCAATACGGTTATTTCCATTATCTGCAAGGTCTTACACTCGCTCAGGACAATCCCACAAAAGTAGAGCCGCTGATGAAAAAGGCTCTGGAATTCGGACTGAATATGAAACATGACCGCGCTATGGCTACCCTTAACCTCGCTGCCGTTGCCATTTCCAAAGGAAGAAAACAAGAGGGACAACGATTGCTGGATGAGGCCAAAAAATTGGATTCTTCAGGAATGATGACGGAACAGATAAAAATGATGAAGGAGCAGATGAAAATGCCGTCCATGCAGAAACACATGCACAATCCTCACATGAGGCAGAGAGGAAAATTTTTCTAAAAAATTTGAAATAATTACTGTCAACGCACTTTTCTAAAAGTGCGTTTTTTACTTTTCACATCTCACTCTCCTCTCCATTTCCGTAGAATTTCGGGATTTTCCATTGGTACTTCACGGCAAGCGTGCGGACAGCAACAATAAGCAAAATGGTAAAAATCTGAACGATGGTATAAGATAAAACGGTATATTTCGCCAAAAGAAGAAAAATACTACCTCCGACAATACAAGCTGTTGCGTAAATTTCTTTCCTAAAAATCAAAGGAATACGGTTCAGGAGAATATCCCGGATAATTCCTCCGAAACATCCGGTAATCGTTCCGAGCGTAATACAGATGAGCGGATGAAGGTCGGCATTCATTCCTTTCTGCACCCCGATAATCGTAAAAAGCCCCAGCCCAAAGCTGTCAAAAATAAAAAGCGTAACCTTGAAATTCCTTTCAATCGATTTGAAAATCATCGCCATAATCGAAGTGATGAAAATGAGCGAACACATCCACAAATCATGCATCCAAAACACCGGAACATTCAGAAGCAAATCTCTCACCGTGCCGCCGCCAACTGAAGTAATGAAAGCAATAATCAGCACACCAAACGGGTCTAATCTCTTTTGCATTGCCGCAAAACTTCCCGACATGGAAAAGGAAATCGTTCCTAAAATTTCAATGATAAAATTAAACTGTTCGTGCATGTTTTATGGGTGATGGGTGAATTTAAGAGCCAAGGAAAAGAGCCAAGAGCCAAGAAAATCACGCATATAAAGATTTTAATTAAATTCTCACAGAGTCCGGAACTAAAAGTTCGTATTCCCCATTGTGGGACATAATTTCTCGAACAATACTTGAGCTGATAAACGATTTTCCTGAAGAAGTCAGCAGAAAAACGGTTTCTAATTTTTTGTGAGCTAAAGTTCTGTTGGTATGCGCAATCGCTTTTTCAAATTCAAAATCAGCAGGATTTCTTAATCCTCTCAGAATAAACTGAGCATTTTTTTCGATACAATAATCCACCGTAAGGCCTTCAAAATAATCTACTTCCACATTCGGGAAATGCTTTGTTGCCTCTTTGATGAACTCCATTCTTTTTTCAAGCGGAAACATGTATTTTTTCTGAGAATTTTGCCCGATAGCGATAATCAGTTTGTCAAAAAGCGGAACAGCCCTCTCGATAATATCATAATGTCCTAACGTGATTGGGTCAAAAGAACCCGGAAATACAGCGGTTTTCATATTTGTTTTTTTGCTTTCGGCACTTGTTTTTTTTACTTGTTTCTATTTACTTGGCTCTTTTATCTTGGCTCTTTTTTCAAGGCTTTTTCTACTTCGTTTCCGCAAAGGTCTTTAATGGAAATTCCGTAATGTTTTGCCTGCTGAGGAAGTATACTTGCAGGAGAAAATCCCGGATTGGTATTCATTTCCAGCATATATGGTGTTCCGTTCATAATGATGTATTCACTTCTCGAAAAACCGCTCATTCCCAAAGAATTATAGGCTCTTTTGGCAATGTCCTCTACCCTTTTTCTGGTTTCCTCATCAATTCTGGCAGGCGTGATTTCTTCCGAAGCTCCTTCATATTTGGCTTCATAATCGAAAAACTCGTTTTTCGGAACAATTTCCGTAATTCCCAGTACGATGGTTTCTCCGTGATAGTCGATAACTCCTACAGAAACTTCCATTCCGTTAAGGAAACTTTCAATCAGGATTTCATCATCTTCGGCAAAAGCAAAATCGAGCGCCGCGTGAAATTCAGAAGCGTCTTTCACTTTTGAAATTCCCAGCGAAGAACCGCTCTGATTCGGTTTTACAAAAAGAGGAAGCCCGAGCTCATTAATAATTTGCTCCGAATTTACATTTTCTCCTTTTCGCAGATAAATGCTTTTCGCAGAAGGAATCCCGTATTTTGAAAGTACGGCAAGAGTGTCTTTTTTATTAAAAGTCAATGCGCTTTGATAGAAATTGCATCCTGTGTATTTCTGCCCGATAATATCCCAATACGCCTGCAACTCACCGTTTTCTCCGGGTTTCCCGTGTATGATATTGAAGCAGACATCGAATTTCAAAGTGTTTCCGATAACATCAACAGAAAAATCACCTTTATTAACGGAATACTTTTGTTCATTTTCATCGAGGAAATACCATTCGTCTTTCAGAATGACCACTTTGTACACATTATAAAGTTCGCGGTCGAGGGAATCATAAATCAGCTGTCCGCTTTTCAGGGATACTTTATACTCGTCGGAATAGCCGCCCATCACTACGGCAACGTTTTTCTTGCTCATGGTTTCACGAAAATTTAAGCAAAAGTAAGGATTTTGTTTATTGTTAAAGTTTAAAAACAAAAATTAATTTTCTAAAATTATTGGTTATATTTGCCTTTGCATTTTAACATTTACCACATGCTGAAGTCATTTTTCAACTGGAGAGTACTGCTGAATATTGTAGCCGCCGCCGGAGTTTTCACAGGATTAGTCTGGCTTACTTTCCGCTGGTTGGAATTTCATACAAATCACGGTCAGGAATTTCCTGTTCCCAACGTCATCAATCTGAGCGTTCAGGACGCTATCAAAACCCTTGACGACGCCGGACTGGATTATGAAGTAGACAGCTTAACCTACGACCCGAAGTACAAGCCTTTACAGGTATTGAAAATGTGGCCGTATCCGGGTTCAAAAGTAAAAAAGAACAGAACTATCAGAGTTTTGGTCAATCCTAAAACATGGGCAAAAGTTACCGTTCCTGATGTTCTCGACAGATATAAAGGTCTCGCGTTCCGACAGCTGGAGCAGGTTGGTCTGAAAGTCGGCGATACGCTTTATGAGCCGAGCATTCAGAGAGATGCGGTAATCCGAATGCTCCACAACGGCAATACACTGAAACCGGGAACGCTTCTTCCGAGATTTACCACCATTGATATCGTCATTGGTGCAGGACCAAAACGTAACATCACCATTCCTAATCTCGTAGGACTTACCGTGAAAGAGGCAAAAGCCGTAATTCAGCAAAACCTTTTTGAAGTCGGAATCGTAGAGCACGAAGACGGCGGAAGTGATGAATCGGATATTGTTTATTATCAAGACCCCGCTGCGTATGACATCAGAGACCAGGGAATGCAGATTGATATATGGGCAAGCAAGCGTACACCTGCGGAAATGAGCACTAAAATTGCACAGCTGAATTCCATTTACCGTATAAAAATTGACACCACAGTACCACCTCCGAATTGGGATGATACTCCGGTGTATCACACGCCGGAAACTAGAGTTCCTCCTCTGCAGGAAGAACCTAAACCCGCTCCTGCAAAACCTGTGGAAGAAAAGCCTAAAAACAATACTCCTGCTACCACAGCAACGCAGAAGCCTGTAACAACAAATCAGCCGAAAAGCACATCTGCACCGGCAGAAGAAAAGCCAAAAGCGAGAAAGGTAGTCGTAGAATAAAAACAAAGGCTTCAGCAATCGGTTGAAGCCTTTTTAATATCAAAAAAAATGCTGGAAGAACACGATTTTTCGGAAGAAGAATTTGAACAGACGGATGCCGTAGAAGACGAAGCCTCCGGACTGTACGAACACCTGAGCCTGAAAGTGGACAAAAGTCAGGAATTGACAAGAATTGACAAATTCCTGATGCTGTACCGGCAGAATTCTTCACGAAACAAAATTTCCCAAACATGTAGAGCCGGAAACGTAATCGTCAACGGAAAACCCGTAAAGCAGAATTACAGAGTGAAACCAGGAGACGAAATTTCTGTCCTGCTCACACATCCGCCCCGTGAAAACATCATTATTCCGCAGGATATTCCTATTAATATTATTTATGAAGATGATGATGTAATCGTGGTCGACAAAGAACCCGGAATGGTCGTTCATCCCGGACACGGAAACTGGGACAAAACGCTTATCAATGCGCTTGCCTATCATTTTGAACAGAACGGCGAAAAATCCGACCTCGACAGAGTGGGACTCGTCCACAGAATCGATAAAGATACTTCCGGACTTTTAGTCGTTGCCAAAAACGAATATGCGCTGAGCTTTTTGGCAAAACAGTTTTTCGACCGTACAACCAAACGATTATATTGGGCTTTTGTTTGGGGTAATCTTCAGGAAGATGAGGGAACAATACGCGGACACATCGGAAGACATCAGAAAAACCGTATGCAAATGGCGGTTTACGAAGACGGAAGCGCCGGAAAACATGCCGTAACTCATTATAAAGTAATTGAACGTTTCCGCTACATGACGTGGGTAGAATGTAAATTAGAAACCGGAAGAACCCACCAAATCAGGGCGCATTTCCGTCATATCGGACATACTTTGTTTAATGATGAAAGATATGAAGGAAATATTCCACTGAGGGGAATCAATCTCCCGAAATATAAGCAGTTCATCAGCAATGTTTTTGAGATTCTTCCCCGCCATGCGTTGCACGCTCATACTTTAGGTTTTATTCATCCAGCCACAAAAAAAGAAATGTATTTTGAAAGCCCGATGCCTGCGGATATGGACGAAGCCGTTAAAAAATGGAGAAAATATCTTGAGAATAACTGATATGAAATCTTTTTTGTTATTTTTGCTTAATATTAATTTAGAATTTTAATTATGAGAAAAATAGGTATTATATTTTTCTTTACCATTTTTTCGTTGAGTTTTTTCAAGGCACAGGAAACGCTTCCGTTATATCAGCAGTATCTTTTGGATGGAGATTTTCTTTTCAACCCTGCTCTTTACGGTAAAACTGACAAAGTGGTTCTGAACCTGAATTATCAGAAGCAGTTTTCACAGTTCAGTGAATCCCCAAATGTACAGTCCGTAGGCATGCACGCCAATGTGGTTGACCGTCTGGGTGCAGGAGTTTCTTTTTTCAGAGACCAGAACGGACCGATTTCTGCCAACGGAATTTCCGTAGGTGCTTCCTATTTTATTCCGATTGATGACGATGGTGAGCGTAAAAATCAGTTCTCTTTCGGAACGAGCCTTAATTTTTACAACATGAATATTGACTGGCCGATGCTGAATCCAAAAGACCAGGGAGACCAGTTACTTTATAATGAAGATGATATTTTCATGCTGTATTCCAATATCGGGATGTCTGCCACTTATCGTAATTTCTTTGCCGGAGTTTCCGTAGTGGATATTCCGCTGAGCAATGATGTTGAAATCCAGAACGGAATCGAACCTCAGCCTACAAAAATATATCTGAATGCCGGATACGACTGGTACATCGGAGAGGGATTTTTCGTAACGCCGTCCCTGATGATGAATCTGAATACCAATTCCGCAAGAATGCTGGATTTGAATCTGATGGCAACCGCCAAAGGAGATGAAAACTATTTTTCGGGAGGAGTAAGTTTCCGCGGAATTAAAAATCAGTACGGCAACCAGAATCTGAGTGTTTCTCCTGTAATAAAGGCAAATGCAGGAAATTTCTTTTTCGGAGCAACGTATAATTTTCTGCTTTCCGATATTCAGGAATATTCCGGAAACAGTTTTATGCTGAGTGTGGGGTATAATTTTGATAATTTTATTAATACACGGGGATATCGGTACAGATAATGATTTGACCGGGAAACTTGACTTGGTGAAAGGGAGACTTTGGGACTTTGAGAGTGGGAGATTGAAATGGTTTGAGGTTGTTTTGAGAATCGTTTGATATGGTTTTTCACTTTTTAAAACACCCCGCCAAATCCCGATTTTCGGGATTCGCCACCCCTCTGAAAGAGGGGAATGTTTCCGTCATCTTTCGGACTTATGCGGATTTTCCGACTTTCGGACTCCAATACTTGGCTCTTTTTACTTTTTACTTGGCTCTTGATATACATTCACATTCCTTTCTGCAAACAAAAGTGCAGTTACTGTAATTTTCATTTTTCGACTTCTTTAAACCTTAAAGATGAAATGCTTTCTGCGATAAAGAAAGAAATCGGTTTGAGGAAAAATGAGCTTAATGACAAAAATCTGCAATCTCTTTATTTCGGAGGCGGAACTCCGTCGGTTTTATCGGTGGATGAAATCTGCAGTCTGACAGATGAAGTCCGGAAATATTTTGCTTTTGAAAACGATATTGAAATCACGCTGGAAGCCAATCCCGACGATTTGAATTCAAAATTTCTGAAAGAATTGTCACGGACGGAAATCAACAGGCTTTCGATTGGTACCCAGAGTTTTTTTGATGAAGATTTAAAACTGATGAACCGTGCGCACAACGCTTCTGAAGCCGATGCTTCCATAAAACGAGCTCAGGATTCAGGTTTTGAAAATATCAGCATTGATTTGATTTATGGTTCACCGACTTCTGATTTTGAAATCTGGAAACAAAACCTGCAGAAAACCATTGAACTCGAAGTTTCCCACGTTTCATCCTACGCTTTGACCATTGAGCCGAAAACCGCTTTGCAAAACTGGATTTCCAAAAATAAAATCAAAGCTCCGAAAGAATCCGAACAAAATAAGGAATTCTATTACATGACGGATTTTTTCAGGGAAAACGGTTTTGACCATTATGAAATTTCCAATTTCGGGAAACCGGATTTTTATTCCAAACACAATACGGCATACTGGAAATATCGCGAATATTTAGGTATCGGACCATCGGCGCACAGCTATAACGGTGATAATGAAAGAAGCTGGAACATTGCCAGTAATCCGCTTTACATTAAGAAACTGAATGAAAACATTCTGCCAAAAGAAACCGAAATTCTTTCCGAAACCGACCAGTACAACGAAATGCTGATGATTGGACTTCGGACAATATGGGGCGTGGATATTTTAAAAATGAAAGAAAAATTTTCTTCTGAAATAATGGAAAAATTTTATCACGAGATTCAACCGAAAATGGAAAACAGCATCCTCATTATTGAAAACAACCACCTTAAAATTCCCGAAAAACACTGGTTTATGGCGGACGGAATTGCTTCGGATTTATTTGTTTTGTAAAGGTTCGAGATACGAGGTTCGGGTTATTCCCCTCTTTTTAAGAGGGGTGGCGAAAATTTCGCAGAAATTTTTGACGGGGTGTTTTAAATTCAAAGCTATTTCAAATTCTCAAATTCTCCAACTCACATTCGGACTTCCTACCTCTGACTTTAAATTTACATCACCAAACATCCAACATTTTCCTTATTTTTGTACAATAATTTTCTCCTTTTGAAAAAGAAAAAACAGCATTTCAGTCATCTTTCCTCACAACAGCCAATCGGGATTTTCGATTCGGGCGTTGGAGGCCTTACCGTTGCCAAAGAAATCAAAAGACTTCTGCCCAACGAAAACCTCATCTATTTCGGTGATACCAAACATCTTCCTTATGGTGAAAAATCCAGAGAAGCCATTATCGGATATTCCACCAAAATCGCACAGTTTCTTATAGAGAAAAACTGCAAAGCCATTGTAATCGCCTGCAACACTGCAACGGCAAATGCACTGAAAGAAGTTCAGGAATTGGTGAACGGCAGAGTTCCTGTTATCGATGTTATCAATCCTGTTGCTGAAAAAGTTGCGTATGAAATCCACACCAATGTCGGTGTAATTGCAACGAAAGCCACCGTAAATTCAGGGCTTTACCGAAAATCTATCCGCAAACACAACAAGTTTATCAAAGTCGATGAGCTTGCAACTCCGCTTTTGGTTCCGGCGATTGAAGAGGGTTTTAAAAATCACCCGATTACACATTCAATTATTTATAATTACTTGAGCAACAGTAAATTAAAAAACATCGAAACACTGATTCTCGGCTGTACGCATTATCCTTTACTGATAGACGAAATCAAACAATATTACGGAAACCGTGTGCGTGTGATTGATTCCCCGAATATCGTTGCCAATCAGCTAAAAATGATTCTGGAACAACATCACCTGCTCAATTCCGATAATCCGAAACCGGAATATCATTTTTATCTTTCCGACCTGACCAAAAACTTTGAAAAAATTTCCAAAAAATTCTTCGGAAAATCTATTGAGCTGGAATTGAAAGTTTTGTAAAACCTATTGTTCATTTAGAAAAATGACGAAACCGTTCTGCAATAATACTGGTGGGGAATAAATTTAAAATTTAACGCCGAAAAGGACAAAAGGCACGAAAAAATATTCCGTAATTTTGTGTTTTATTTTTGAAGATGGAAAGCTCAGTAAAAGAAACATTAGGACAAGATGCCGTAAGCAGCAAACCGAAATGGATTCGCGTAAAACTCCCGACCGGAAAAAATTACCGCGAACTCCGCAGTCTGGTCGATAAATATAAACTTAACACGATTTGCCAGAGCGGAAGCTGCCCGAATATGGGGGAATGCTGGGGAGAAGGAACTGCTACTTTCATGATTCTCGGAAATATCTGTACCCGAAGCTGCGGATTCTGCGGTGTGAAAACGGGAAAACCGCTGGACGTCAACTGGGATGAGCCGGAAAAAGTGGCACGCTCCATTAAATTAATGAAAATTAAACACGCTGTCCTCACTTCAGTAGACCGCGATGATTTGAAAGATATGGGTTCAATTCTCTGGGCAGAAACCGTAAATGCCGTAAGAAGAATTTCTCCCGGAACGACTATGGAAACGCTGATTCCCGATTTCCAGGGAATACACAAACATCTCGACAGAATGATAGAAGTGGCTCCCGAAGTGATTTCCCATAACATGGAAACCGTAGAACGGCTGACGAGAGAAGTAAGAATTCAAGCAAAATACGAAAGAAGCCTCGACGTTCTTCAATACCTTAAAGAGGCAGGACAGCGCAGAACCAAAACCGGATTAATGCTCGGTCTCGGCGAAGAAAAAGAGGAAGTTTTCAAAACCATTGAAGATATTCGTAATGCGAAGGTAGACATTATCACTATCGGGCAGTATCTTCAGCCGACTAAAAAACATCTTCCCGTAAAGAAATTCATCACGCCGGAGGAATTCGACGAGTACGGAGATTTTGCACGAAGTCTCGGTTTCAGGCATGTGGAAAGTTCACCGCTTGTACGGTCTTCCTATCATGCGGAAAAGCATATTCATTAAGAGGATGTTTAAATTTTTACCGAAATTTAAACTCTAAATGTAAATACTGTAAATAAAATAATTGAGGTCATAACTTAATTTCATACACTAAAAAACTTTATAGAATTGGTTTTGCGCATTTTTGTCATTCCGTAGGAATCTCTACGAGAATCAGTAAAAATTAGTTTAGATTCCTACGGATGACAAACCTCGTGTTTAAAGACTTTTGTAAATGTTGAAAATATGTAATTATCTAATGACCTCTATAAAATAATTTCTTTCAATATTTGCTGAAATTTTCGCAATTATAAAACGTTTTTTCCGAAATTTGAAAATCATTATTTTATCATTATGAATGTATCGCTCATCGTCATCGGAGACGAAATTCTTTCTGGAAATACCATTGATACCAACACCAGCTTTATCGCTTCCGAATTCAAAAACATCGGAATTGCGGTACGGCAGGTTTTTACCATTTCCGATGAAGAGGAAACCATTGTACAAACATTGGAAAATGCGTTCAGTACCACCGATTTGGTCATTACCACCGGAGGACTCGGCCCTACGCGCGACGACAGAACCCTGAACGCTTTCTCAAGGTATTTTGGCGATGAAATTATTACCGATGAAACCACGCTCCTGCACCTGAAAAATTATCTAGAAAAACGGGGACGGGCTGATATTTTCGACATTAATAAAAGTCAGGCAGAAGTTCTGAAATCCGCAACCGTACTGCAAAACGACTACGGTACTGCACCCTGCCAGATGATTGAAAAAAACGGGAAAACCGTGTTCTGCCTTCCCGGAGTGCCCTTTGAAGTAAAACCGCTCATCAGGGAAAAAATCATTCCGATTCTGAAAGAAAAATTCCGGAAAAATCATATTGAAACAAGGATTATCTCCGTTGTGGGAATACCGGAAAGCGTTCTTTCTCAGCGTATTGAAAAATGGGAACTCGCTTTGCCGAAAAATATATCGCTGTCTTATCTTCCGATTGGAACGAGAATAAAACTCCGCCTCACGGCAGTCGGGAACAACAAAACAGACCTCGATTCCGAATTGGACACACAGATTGAAACCCTTTCAGAAATCATCAGCGAAAACATTATTGCCAAAGAAGGAGATGCCATTCAGGAAATAGTGAAATCCATTTTGCTTGAAAAAAATATGACCATTTCTTCCGCTGAAAGCTGTACCGGCGGACAGATTTCCAGGCTGCTCACTTCCGTTTCGGGAAGCTCGAAATATTTTGCGGGCAGTGTTTGCACCTATCAGACGAAAATGAAGACCGAAATTCTCGGCGTAAGTCCAAAAGTGATTGAGCAACATTCCGTAGTTTCCGAAGAAGTAGCAAAAGCGATGAGCGAAGGCTGTCAAAATCTATTCAAAACAGATATTGCCGTATCGACAACAGGCGTGGCAGGCCCTACTTCCGATGAGGAAAATAACGAAATCGGGTTGGTTTATTACTCCGTCCGCATCCGAAACGAGGAGAAAACGTTCAGGCTTTTTCTTCCCCACCTCGACCGAAACGATTTTATGGATTTCACAGCGCAAAAAGTTCTGCAATCTCTCACGGAAGAATTGATACGGCTTGTGTAAATGGTTTTGCCGCAAATGTTTTTAATGAATCACTTCTTACTTTGGGCATTTAAAAAAATGTTAAAAAATGATAAAAGTGTATTAAAAAAGTCTTTAAAATGAAATAAATTCGGCCGTTCAGCTGTTGTAGTACTATAAAAAGTCAAGACATGAAAAAAATACTGACCGCTTCACTTATCGCTGTTTCCGCAATGATATTTGCACAATCTTCGAGAAACATGGGGGATTTTTCCAAACTAAAAGTGTACGACCGTATCCAGGCAGAGCTGATTCCTTCCGATGAAGCCAGAGTAGAAATTATTGGAAACAATGATGGAGACGTGGAAACCGTCAACAAAAACGGCGAACTGAAAATAAAAATGACCGCCGTAAAACTCCTTCAGGGCGATGGAATAAAGGTGAAAGTGTATTATTCTTCACTCAACGACATTCAGGCAAGCCAGGGAGCGGTGATTACTTCATCATCACCCGTGGAAAGCAGTATGCTCGGGCTGACCGCTAATGAGGGTTCGCGCATTTCATTAGAAATAGAAACCTCAAAACTGAATGCAAAACTGAATTCCGGAGGTGAAATTTCAGTATCCGGAACAGCTGAAAATCAAGATATTATTGTAAATTCCGGAGGGAAATTTTCAGGAAAAAAAGTCGATTCCCAAAATGCTGAAGTTACAGCAAATGCGGGTGGAGAAGCAGAAGTTTACGCTGAAAAATCGGCAAAAGCAACCACCCGAGCAGGCGGAAGAATCAAAATCTACGGAAATCCCGATGACCGCGATGAGAAAAAAATAGCAGGCGGAACTATTAGTTTTCATTAAATTTTAATTTTTAAGAAACTGTTTAAATTTCATCAAAATCAATTTCCCTAACCCTAAAGGGGATAATTTTGATGAAATTTGCAGGGGATTTTTCCTCCCTTTAGGGTTAGGGTAAAGAAAAATTCCGTGAAATTTGAGTTCTGAATAATTTTTAAACAGTTTCTCAGTCTCTAACCAAACTATGGACTTTAATCCCATAGTGGTTTATTGCATATCAATAATTTCCCATTTCCCAAAAAAGTAGTAATTTAAAGACCACAAATATTCAGATAAAAAATGATAGATAAAAGAGTAAAAAATGCCAAAGTAGCAATAGCAGGAATCAGCGACGGAATGACACTCATGCTGGGTGGCTTCGGACTTTGCGGAATTCCTGAAAATAGCATCAATGCCCTCGTGGAAAGCGATGTAAAAGACCTTACCTGTATTTCCAACAACGCGGGAGTTGATGATTTCGGTCTTGGGTTATTGCTTCATAAAAGACAAATTAAAAAAATGATTTCCTCCTACGTCGGCGAAAATGCTGAATTTGAAAGACAGATGCTTTCCGGAGAGCTCGAAGTAGAACTGACACCGCAGGGAACTTTAGCCGAAAAATGCCGTGCCGCACAAGCCGGAATCCCCGCTTTTTACACGCCGGCAGGCTACGGAACGGAAGTTGCAGAAGGAAAAGAAGTCAAAGATTTCGACGGAAAACTCCACATTCTGGAGCATGCTTTCAAAGCGGATTTTTCTATTGTAAAAGCGTGGAAAGGCGATTATTCCGGAAACCTGATTTTCAAAGGTTCAGCGAGGAATTTCAATTTCCCTATGGCAGGAGCAGGAAAAATTACCATTGCTGAAGTAGAGGAACTTGTTCCGGTAGGAGAGCTTGACCCGAATCAGATTCATATTCCGGGAATTATGGTACAGCGGATTTTTCAGGGAGAAAAATTTGAAAAAAGAATAGAACAGAGAACCGTGAGGAAAAGGGAAGTGTGAGGATTGGGAGACTTTGAGACTTGGAGAGTGGGAGAAAGGGAGCTGCGAAGCAGCGAAATCAATAGCATTGGGTGTAGCCCAATGAAAAGAAACGAAATCAATAGCATTGGGTGTAAGCCCAATGAAAAACGGTGAATAAAATGTTATTTAAGGTGCGAAGCACCGACATATTGGTAAAAATTAATTAATATGCTTACAAAAGAACAAATAGCCAAAAGAATAGCAAAAGAAGTAAAAGACGGAATGTACGTCAACCTCGGAATCGGCATCCCGACACTGGTTGCCAACTACGTTCCGGACAATCTGAATGTAGAATTTCAGAGTGAAAACGGCGTTCTCGGAATGGGGCCTTTTCCGTTTGAAAGTGAGGAAGATGCGGATGTCATCAATGCCGGAAAACAAACGATTACCATTCTGCCGGGAGGTTCATTTTTTGATTCAGCGTTCAGTTTCGGGATGATTCGGAGCAGAAAAGTGGATTTAACGATTCTCGGAGCAATGGAAGTTTCCGAAAACGGCGACATTGCCAACTGGAAAATTCCGGGAAAAATGGTCAAAGGAATGGGAGGCGCAATGGATTTGGTTGCTTCTGCGGAAAATATCATCGTTGCCATGATGCACGTCAACAAAGCAGGAGAGTCCAAAATATTGAAAAAGTGTACCTTACCGCTTACCGGAGTAAACTGCGTAAAGAAAATCGTAACCGAAATGGCAGTTCTGGAAGTAACTTCTAACGGATTGAAACTTTTGGAAAGAGCTCCCGGAGTTTCAGTAGACGACATTATAAAAGCGACCGAAGCAGATTTAATTATTGAAGGAGAAATTCCGGAAATGATGATTGACTAAAATAGATTACGCCTTTCAGAAGAAAGGCGTAATTGTTTAATTTTCAATATATTTCAGGTCGGAATTTTTTATCCGCTGTATGTATGCATTCAGGAAATTGACATTCCGCTTGAACAGATTTTTTTCTTCTGAGTCCAGCAGAATGTTTTTGGGAAATTCTTTGTGCATGATTTCATTGGCTTTTGCCCATTCATCGTCATTGTAGAAAATATATCTCCACTGTTCTTCAGATTGCAGATTCACCTGAATTCCGTTTAGGGCAAAAATAATCACCGAATTCGGGTCATTTTCAATAAAATCAAGGTTGGCATCTACACCGTTTTGAAATTTATTCTTCTCAAATTCAAGGTATTGCAGGATTTTATTTCTGATTTGCTGATTGTTTTGAGGAGCGGAAGGTTTCTTTCTCCATGTATTATTTTCAGCACGGTAAATATCATCAAAACTCTTTAGCTTTCGTTGTTTTTCAAACCGGAATGTGGTATCTTCAAGGTCGTGCAGAACCAATGGAATTGCCTGATTTTTAGGAATTTTATTGTCTTTTCCCGCAAAAGGAAAATCAACAATCCCTTTTTCTATTTTGTAGCTCCCGAACATAATCGTATCACGCCCTACCGCAGTATACGTTCTGTCTTTATAAATATAAATTTGATAAAGCTGATAATCGTTCTGCCATTTTCCCTGAAGTTTTGAACCCACAGGAGTCAGAATTGTTACAAATGCACTGAAAAATCCTACCAATATCAATGTGGAAGTGAGTATAAGCGAACCAATCAAAAGATAGCTCGGAAGTTTATAGCGTACCGGAATTTTGGTTTCGGAAGAATAATTGAGGACTTTTGCGGGAATTTCAGGATTCTGTTCGGAAACGTCGTTATCTCTCCCGCATTTCCGGCATTTCATGTAACCTTTTTTGTCGGAAGCCCACCATTTCAGCGGATAAAAAAGTCCGAAAACAAAGACTTTGCAATAAATCACAAGCAGATGTTCCGTTTTTTCTTCGCAATGAACGCAGTCTATTTCCTGAATGTATTTTCTTAGGATTTCGTAATTCTGATTTCCGAAATTGAATATCATAGAAATTTTTTTCAAAAATAAGTATAAAAAAGAATGAAAGCCGTTTTAAGGCTCAAAACTTTCAAATTTTCCGTTTTCGAAGAACAAAACGATTCGTTTTATTTTATTTTCCTGATTATCAAATATTTGTATTAAATTTTTAGCATTTTCATCTTCTAATCGCTGAGAATCGCTTACAATTTCTTTTTCGGGAATTGATTCAGGTTTATTCGATTCTCGCACTTCCTGATTTTGCGGAACTGAAAAATCTTCCTTCAGAATCCGGTCTTCACTTTCCGTAACCCCGAATTGCTCGTCATTAATCAGATTAAAAAGATCGGGCAGAGCAGGAGAGGAAAACTTCTTTTCCTGCTGTTTTTCTTCGGTTTTTTCCAGCATTTCGCCTTTTGCTAAGACAATCCAGTCCAAATTGATTTCCGGAAAGCGGTTTTTGATTTTGGTAATGAACTCTAATGAAGGCTTATTTCTTCCGGATGTGATGTGGGAGATATTGGAACGCTGGACTTCAATCTCGTCAGCAAAATCGGAAGAACTCAAACCGGAGTAGGTAATGATTTGGGAAATACGTTCGTTAAGGCTCATAAGTTTACAAAAATTAGATTTACAAATGTAATAAATAAAATTACAAAAGTAAAATACATTTGTATACAAATGATAACAAAAGTTGTTTACAAAAATAAAACCAATGATTTAATTCATTGGTTTATAATGTTTTGAATAGTTTAATGATGTAAAATTATGAATAAAAATCAATGCCTTTTCTTATCATCTTCCGGATGATATTGCAGTTTCCGGTCTTTTACATTCACCGGGTTTATAAGTGATGCTATGATGCTTGTTCCTATAATCGCTACGATAATTAATAAGGAATGTGTGGTTTTAAAACCGATTTCATCCAGATAAGAATGGGCGAGCATTTTCACTCCGATAAAAACCAGTAGAACTGCCAGACCGACTTTCAAGTATCTTAATTTATTGATAACTCCCGCAAGTAGGAAGAACATGGAACGCAGTCCCAGAATAGCGAAGATGTTCGAAAAAAACACAATATAAGGGTCTTTCGTTATGGTGAAAATTGCAGGAATACTGTCTACGGCAAAAATCAAATCCGTAAATTCCACGATAATCAGCACGATAAACAGCGGAGTAACCATCAAAATACCGTTTTTCCGAATCCAAAACTTATCTCTTACAAACTGGTTGTACACCTTAAAATGTTTGTTGGTAAACTTCACAACAGGGTGGTCTTTCGTATCAATCGTTTCGTGGTTGTTGCGTTCCAGATACATCTTAATTCCTGAATATACCAGAAAAGCTCCGAAAATATACAATATCCACGAGAACTGGTTAATCAACGCCGCGCCTACGAAAATAAAGATAAAACGCATCACAATCGCTCCGAAAATCCCCCAAAACAATACACGGTGATAATTCCTTTTTTCAACATTAAATGAAGTGAAAATCAATAGAATAACAAAAATATTATCCACAGAAAGCGCATATTCCACGATATAACCGGTGATGTATTCCATTGCAAGATTCTGGTTGTAAATACCGATACTATGCTCAAAATCTCCCGGAATCAGTTTTATGGGATGCTTATGTTTCTGAACGATATACTGAAGCCTCTCCATATCTCCAATATTATGAATATAATCCCCGAAAGAGAGTAGGAGGAAGTAAAACGCAACTGCCAGTGAAACAACAAGAAAGCTCATTATTCCGGCTTGTTTCAGCGAAACGGTTTCTTTCTTTTTTCCGAAAATACCTAAATCAAGAGCCAGAATAAACCCGATAAAAACGAGAAATCCTGTAAGAAAAATGACTTCGTTTGACATATATATAATGATAGAATATAAAGGAGCAAATATACTGAAATTATAGGATTTTTAGAATGTTAACATTGTAAACAAAAGAAAAACAAAATGAGGTTATTCACAATTTTCACGTTTAATAAAATTACTTTCAAATGGGGATTTCCGGGGTAAAATATACTTAAAGTAAATTTAAAAAATAACTTTATATAATATTTATAAAATACTGATAATTAATAAATTATAATTTTAAATTAAAAATAATTCAATCCACAATTTTATCAACAGACATTCTGACATTTTGGCTTGTTTAATATATTTACAAATGTAAAATATAAATATTTAAGCAAAATGAATTAAATTTGAACTTTGTAAAACAGACAGAAAATGCCAACAGAACTTCAGTACCGTAAAAACCCCAGTTTCCCGAACCGCTATATTTCTCCCCGAAACCTTGAAAATTTTCTACAGACGAATCTCAGCGATTATATTTCGGAAATCGGAACATCTTCATTGGGAAAACCGATTTATAAAGCAAGGTTTGGAAACGGGAAAATAAAAGTACTGGCATGGTCGCAGATGCATGGAAATGAGAGCAATTCCACTCATGCGATGCTGGATTTGTGGTATTCGTTTCAGGAGCAGAAAGAACTGGCTGAAGCTGTTTTCTCCGAAATTACCCTTGATTTTATATTTATGCTGAATCCCGACGGTTCAGAAATGTGGACGAGAAGAAACGCCCTCGATATCGACCTGAACAGAGATTATCTGAAAGAATCCAGCAAGGAATTCCCTTATCTTAAAAATATTGCTTTAAACGGCAATTACGATTACGCACTGAATCTTCACGAACAGAGGACGATTTTCAGCGCAGACGGAATTCATCCTGCGACGCTTTCGTTCTTAGCTCCGGCGGAAAATACCGCACGTGTAGTTACGGAAACCAGAAAGAAAAGCATGGCAGTTATTTCTTCCATAGTTGACAGTCTTAAAGATTTGATTCCTAATCAGATAGCGAGATACAATGATGAATTTTATCCGACTTCAACAGGCGATAATCTGACGAAATCCGGTTTGCCGACCATTTTATACGAAGGCGGACATTTCCCAGAAGATTACAAAAGAGAAGGAACGCGGAAATTCTATACGATTGCGCTATACGAGGGTTTGAAAGCCATTGCCGGATTAAAAGGAAGCACGGAAGGTTGGGAAAATTATTTTGAAATTCCCGAAAACAGGGAAGACCATTTTGATATTATTTACAGAAACGTAAAACTCAATACCGATTTTCCATGTGTTCTGGATGTTGCCGTTCAGTATAAAGAGGAAATCCGCGAAGGCGATGATGAAATTTCCTTTGTCCCAATCGTGGTGGAAGTAGGAGACTGCGGAAAAAAGAAAGGCTGGAAAGAAATCGACTGTACAGGAAAATTCTTTAAATGTGAAAACAAATTTCCGAAACTGGATGCAGTGCAGAATTTTGAGATTGTTTGATTACGAATTGCACGAATATGGAGTTATCTGTCATTCAAAAAAATGATGAAAAGAAAATTTTGTAATTTTGTAGTTGAATTTTAATGCTGAAATAAAATGGCAAACAAATATGTAAACTTCATTTCGGACGAGCATTTACTGAATTGCATTGAAAACTTGCATAAAGCATATTTACGAGCCAAAAACAACATTTCAAAAAAGAGTTTCTACACCAACAAAGTTGATACAATCAAATTAACTTTTGACGCTAAATTCAACGACATCAGCGAAGATGATTTAATCCAGTCCGAAATTCTTCGACAAATTGACAAGTCTATCAACAACTCAATCGGAACTTTTCACGAACAAATTTTAGGCGGAATAAAGGGTTTTGAAGTTGGAAATTTAAGCGGTTTTGACATCAAAGCCACTGACGATACGCTTTTTGCCGACATCAAAAACAAGCACAACACAATGAACAGTAGTTCTGCCGAAGCATTGTTTCAAAAATTGGCTCGTTATGCAGACGACTACAAAAAAGCAAAATGTTATTGGGTTCAGATTTTAGCAAAAGGTAGTTTTAACGAACATTGGCAAGGCGAAATCAACGGAAAAGAATACAGTCATTCGAGAGTTTTCAAAATTTCTGGCGACCAGTTTTATGCTTTGCTTTCGGGACAAGAAAATGCACTTTTTCAACTTTATAAAGTGTTGCCAAAAGCAATTAACAACTATCTGAAATCCATTGAAAAAGATGACAGTATAAAAGAAAATTCGGCTTTGGAAGAAATCACTTCCGAAACCGAAAAATCAAAACGTACAATTCTCGACCAAATTACTTTTGAGAATTACAGCTATTATTTGGGGTTTGATAAATTGTAATATTCATTCAAAAATTTCACAATCGAATAACCAACTTCACGACCTAAATTAACAGGTACAGCGTTTCCGATTTGTTTGTATTGTTGTGCCAACGAACCTGCAAATTCCCAATCATCAGGAAAAGTTTGTATTCTCGCATATTCTCGAACTGTAAACGGACGAGTTTCATCAGGGTGGCAACGTTCAGTTTGTTTTTGGGCAGGACTACAAGTCAAAGTCAAACAAGGTTCGTCCCAACCAATTCTTCGGGCAATTCCCGTTTTTCCTCCTCCCAAATGAAAACTTCCACCCATAAATTCCTTTTGAATTTCCAAAGGCAAATCTCTCCAATATCCTTTTGGTGGCACTAAATCCAAAACATCTTTTTTACTTTTTGGGTATTTTGCTCCGTTGGATTTCGGGACATTGCAATCAAACAACTCGCCTTTTTTCAAAGCATCTTTTAAGGTATAAATTTTCTTGTATGGTTTTGGATATTCATATTTCACATCAATATCTTTTCGCACACCAACCAAAATTAAACGCTCTCTTTTTTGTGGAACTTTGTAATTTATGGCTTTCAGAACTTCGACAGGAACGACATTATAACCGATTTCATATAAAATCGAAATCATTCCCTGCAAAGTTTTTCCGTTTTCGTGGCTCAACAATCCACGAACATTTTCGCCTATACAAATCGGTGGATTTACTTCTTTGACAACTCTTGCGAACTCATAAAAAAGTGTTCCTCTCGCATCTGCCAAACCTAATTTTTTCCCTGCATAACTAAAAGCCTGACAAGGAAAACCGCCAGTTACGACATCAACTTTTCCGTTATATTCCGAAAAGTCAAAATCTTTAATATCGCCTTCTAAAACTTTCCAATTCGGACGGTTTTTTCGCAAAGTTGCACAAGCGAATTTATCAATTTCGTTGAGAGCTTCACACTTCAAACCTGCCTTTTCCATTCCGACAGCCAAACCACCTGCACCTGCAAACAATTCCAAAACTTTGTATTCAAAATTCGGCTCAACATAATTAGAAACAGGCTCTTTCACATCAACCTGCATAAAGTCTGAAAACATCTCTAAAACTTCTGACTTTCGGTAAACACGATAATTACTCATCGGTTCACGAACTGCCGACAACTTGCCTTCATCGTCCCATCTACGCAAAGTTTTTGTACTTTTATTCAGCATTTTTGCTGTTTCTGAAATCGTTAAATATTCACTCATAACCAAATTATACAACATTAGACATTGGTTACAAATTTAGCACAAACTTTTGAACTGACAAAACAAACGAAATAAAAAAAGCAGAATCTATTTCAACTCTGCTTTATTCGTATTAATTCGCGAAAATTCGTGTAATCAGTTTTATTCTACAACTTTAATTCCCGTTGCCACAAAACGAATCTCTTCTTTTGGCTTTGTAATCGCATCGATTTCTTCCTGAGGTTTTTTAGCATCTTCGGCGTAGTGTTTCTGCTCGTCTACGGAAATAACTTTTGTTTCTGCATTTCCCTCAAGAACTACGTTTTTACCTTTTAAAGCAGTCGGAACGAAGAATGCGTAATCCTTCATTTTCACAAAAAACTTGTCGTTGTCTTCCGTTTCAATGGTCAGCCAGCATCCTTTTTTCTCGCATACGTCGGTTACTTTTCCTTTTACGGCTACGTTTTCAACTTTTTTGGCTTTTTTCAGTTTCTTTTCTAATTTAGCAGGGGAAACAGCTTTTTTTGCTTTACCGTCGGAAACTCCCGCTCCGTAAGCATCTCCTACGAGTGCGTTTCCTGCGGGCGGTGAAAATTTAGGTTTTTCGGCTTCCTGTGCGAAAGCAGTTACAGAAAGGCAAAGAGCTATACTAAACAATAATTTTTTACTCACATTCATTTTTATTTGATTTTTGTGTTCGTGAAATATATTCATCGACTTAAGGGAGATAATCTTCGATTTCATTTTTAAAAATTTTTACCAAAAGTATCAAAATAAATTCATTTGTGAAAATGCTATTTAGAATAATTCTATATTAATTTTAAAGTATTGAATAACAGCTTGTTATTTTGATTTAGTGGTGTAAAAACCTATCGGGTTACCCAAACCCGTTTGCTTTAAACCTGTCAATTTTGGTCTAAATTTCTATATTTGATTCAAAGAATAAAATACTATGGAAAAAAAACTGAAACTATGGGATGCCGTTATGTTGGTAATGGGCTCAATGATTGGTAGCGGAATCTTCATCGTAAGCTCCGATATGATGAGAAATCTGGGCTCCGGATTTTGGGTGGTTGTAGTATGGTTGATTACGGGAATCATGACGGTTTCGGCAGCGATTTCTTACGGAGAATTGTCAGCAATGTTTCCGAAAGCGGGCGGGCAGTATACGTATATGAGAGAAATTTTCGGAAAAATGACCGGATTTCTCTACGGTTGGGGGTTGTTCACGGTGATACAGACGGGAACGATTGCCGCAGTAGCCATGGCATTCGGAAAATTCACGGCGTATCTTATTCCGGCATTGAATGATGCAGCTCCGATTTTCCAGAGCGGAGAATTCAAAATCACATGGATACAAATGCTTTCCATTGCAATTATTCTTTTCCTTACATATTTGAATACCAGAGGAATACAATCCGGAAAAATCGTTCAGGATATTTTTACCGTGTCTAAAATTGCTGCGATTTTCGGTATTATCATTTTGGGCTTTATTCTGGTGAAAAATTCTTTCTGGGAACAGAATTTCAGTTTCGGCTTCGATGCTTTTAATAATTTAGAAAAAAATCCCACCGGAGAGTTTCTGAAAACAGGCTGGAAAGAAATTTCGGGAATCACCTTGCTCGGCGGAATTGCAGCTGCAATGGTTGGTTCTGTGTTTTCGAGTGTAGCGTGGGAAAGCGTAACTTTCGTTTCGGGAGAAATTGAAAATCCAAAGAAAAACGTTGTAAAATCCATGATTATAGGAACTTCTCTGGTCATGGTTTTATATATGCTGGTGAATTTTGTTTACCTGAATGCATTAGACAGGGACGGAATCGCTTTTGCCGCCAATGACAGGGTTGCGGTTGCTGCTTCTCAAAATATTTTCGGAAGTGCGGGAACGATTATCATTGCCGTGCTTGTAATGGTTTCCACTTTTGGTTGCAATAACGGGTTGATTCTCGCAGGAGCAAGGGTTTTCCAGACTATGGCGAAAGACGGAATGTTCTTTAAAGCCGCAATCGACAACAACAAAAACGGCGTTCCCGAAAAATCACTCTGGATGCAGGGCGTTTGGGCTTCTCTGCTCTGTTTGAGCGGTCAGTACGGCAATCTTTTGGATATGATTTCTTTTGTGATTGTGCTGTTTTATATGCTAACGGTTTTCGGAGTTATCTATCTGAGAATCAAAAAACCTGACTTGGAAAGACCATACAGAACATGGCTCTATCCGCTTACTCCTGTTATATATTTGTTGATTGGAACGGCTTTCTGCGTTCTCCTGATTATCTACAAACCGCAGTATACATGGCCTGGATTTTTACTGGTTCTGTTGGGACTTCCTGTGTACTGGCTGATTAACAGGAAATCAAAATCGGTGTAAATTTATTTGTTTTAAATCTCCATGAACACTTTTCATTTTCGCAAAGCAGAATTTCAGGATGCAGAAGACATTTGGACAATTCTTCAACAAGGTATCGAGCGGAGAAAAAAAGACGGAAGCCCTCAATGGCAGCAAGGTTATCCTAATCCCGATTCCATAAAATCCGATATTCTGAAAGGTGCAGGATTTGTGCTGACAGACCATGAAAATATAGCCGCTTATTGTGCCGTTATTCTGAATGACGAACCGGCTTACCAGACCATAAAAGGGAAGTGGCTGAGCGACGGCGATTTCTATGTGATTCACCGTGTTGCGGTTGCTGATGAGTATATCGGAAAAGGACTTGCGAAGCGTATTTTCAAGGAAGCGGAAGAATTTGCAAGGAACAATTCCGTTTTCAGCATTAAGGTTGATACCAATTTTGACAATGAGGCAATGCTCGCCGTTCTCGAAAAGTTAGGATATCAGTATTGTGGAGAAGTGGAAATGCGCGGCGCAGCAAGAATGGCTTTTGAAAAACTTCTTGAAAATTTAATTTCTTAATAATTTTTAAGCATTCTTATAACCATTTGATTTTTAGAGCAGAATCAAAAACTCAGAAAGTACATTTTTGTTTCATATTGAAAAATTGAAACACTCCCCGAACACTCACTGAAAAATCAGAAAAAATGCTTCAATTAATAGTTTTCTGAATGGTAAAATTTTAGTATTTTTGTGAATTGTACAATTATTAAATCAATCACAGCCTAAATCTGTTATAATGGATAGATTTTCATTTCTAAATGCAGCTCATTCTCAGCTAATTGAGGATTTATATCAGCAATACCAAAAATATCCGGATTCCCTCGAACCGTCATGGAAAGCGTTTTTTCAGGGATTCGATTTTGCACTTCAGAACTATGACGAGCAATCCGGTACGGAAGCACAAACTTCTGTTCAGTTTGCCCAAAGTGCAATGTCGGGCGGAGAAATTTCCGAAGACATCAAAAAAGAATTCAAGGTAGTCAACCTTATCGAAGCATACAGACAGAGAGGTCATCTTTTCACCAAAACCAATCCGGTGAGGGAAAGAAGACAGCACATGCCGACTTTGGATTTGGATAATTTCGGGCTTTCCGAAGCAGATTTGGACAAAAAATTCAACTGTGCAGTGGAAACCGGGATGTCGGGAGCTGCAACGCTCAGAGAAATTCTGCAGCATCTTCAGACCATTTACTGCGATTCTATCGGTGTGGAATATATGCACATCCAAAATGTTGCAGAAAAGCATTTCATTCAGAACTGGCTTCAGGTGAATGAAAACCATCCGAGCCTTTCCGCAGAAGAAAAAACGGAAATTCTCCAGAAACTCAATCAGGCGGTTGCCTTTGAAAATTATCTTCATACCAAATTCGTAGGGCAGAAGCGTTTCTCCCTTGAGGGCGGAGAATCTTTGATTCCGGCTTTAGACCAATTAATTACAAGGTCTTCCCAATTAGGCGTAGATGAAGTGGTTTTGGGAATGGCGCACCGCGGAAGACTGAATGTTCTCACCAATATTTTCGGAAAATCCTATAAAGAAATTTTCTCCGAATTTGAAGGAAAAGAATTTGAAGAAGACGTTTTCTCAGGTGATGTGAAATACCATTTGGGTTCATCCAAAACCATTGTTACCGAAAACGGGGAAACCGTAAAAATCAACCTCACGCCGAATCCGTCGCATCTGGAAACAGTTGCCGCTTTGGTAGAAGGAATCTGCCGTGCGAAAGTGGACAACGAATACCATGATTTCAAAAAAGTGCTTCCGATTGTGATTCACGGAGACGGAGCAGTGGCAGGACAGGGAATCGTATATGAAGTAGCACAGATGATGACACTCGACGGCTATAAAACAGGCGGAACAGTGCATATCGTGGTGAACAATCAGGTGGCTTTTACGACCAATTATCTCGATTCGAGGTCGTCGATTTATTGTACGGATATTGCGAAAGTTACGGATTCTCCGGTAATGCACGTGAATGCCGACGATGTGGAAGCCGTAGTTCATGCCATTCGTTTTGCCGCCGATTTCAGGGCGCAGTTCGGAAAAGATGTGTACATCGACCTTTTAGGATACAGAAAATACGGGCATAATGAAGGTGATGAACCGAGATTCACCCAGCCAAATCTTTATAAAGCGATTGCAAAACACCCGAATCCAAGAGAAATTTATAAGCAGAAACTCATTCAGGAAAACATCGTTTCCGATGAAGTTTTGAAGAAAATGGAAGCCGATTTCAAACAGCTTCTGGATGTGGATTTTGATGCTTCAAAAGAAATCGAGAAAAACGCAATGGCAATCTTCATGCAGGAAGCATGGAACAATTATCCGATTGCCGCCAAAGGAAGCGTTTACAAAACGTACAATACTTCATTCAATTTAGAAAGGCTGAAAGAATTGGCTTCTCAGATTTCAACATTACCAAAAGATAAAAAATTCATCAATAAAATTACAAAATTGTATGAATCCCGCCTGAAAATGGTTGAAAACAACTCTTTAGATTGGGCAATGGGAGAGCTTCTGGCGTATGCAACGCTTCTGGATGAAGGTTCAAACATAAGAATTTCCGGTGAAGATGTGGAAAGAGGAACTTTCTCTCACAGACACGCTGTCGTAAAAACCGAAGACAACGAAGAAGAATACGTAGCCCTGAAACACGTTAACGAAAACCAGTATTTCGATATTTACAATTCATTGCTTTCGGAATACGGTGTGTTAGGTTTCGATTACGGATATGCAATGGCAGCGCCCAATACGCTTACGATATGGGAAGCGCAGTTCGGGGATTTTGCGAACGGAGCTCAGATTATCATCGACCAATATCTGGTGGCAGCGGAAGATAAATGGAAAATCCAGAACGGATTGGTGATGATGCTTCCTCACGGTTCAGAGGGGCAGGGAGCTGAACACTCATCCGCAAGACTTGAAAGATTCCTTACGCTTTGCGCAAACGAAAATATCATCGTAGCGAATATCACCGTTCCTGCCAATTATTTCCATTTGCTGAGAAGACAGATGAAATTCCCTTTCAGAAAACCATTGGTTATCATGACGCCGAAATCGCTTCTGAGACATCCGAAAGTAGTTTCCAGCCTTGAAGATATGGCAAACGGAGAATTCCGTCCGATTATTGATGATGCGACGGCCAACCCTGAAAAAGTGGAAAGACTCGTACTGTGCAGTGGGAAACTTTACTACGAATTATTGGCGAAAAAAGAAGAAACCAACGACGAAACCATTGCAATCGTAAGATTCGAGCAGTTGTATCCGCTTCAAATGGATAAAATTGAGGAAATATTCGCTAAATACAATAAGAGAACAAGCCTTGTCTGGGCGCAGGAAGAACCGGAAAATATGGGAGCATGGTCTTTCATTCTGAGAAATTTCAGAGATACGGGAATTCAGGTGGTTGCCCCTGTACCAAGCGGAACTCCTGCTCCGGGAAGCCATAAAATGTTTGAGAAAAACCAGACAGCAGTGATTAACAAAGTATTCAACTGTAATGATGTTCCGGCAAACAGACCTGTAACGGCATAGAGAAATAATAAAAAAAACTCATGAAAAACATTCTCTTTTTAGCCATACTTTCGATAGGGCTTCTTTCCTGCAAAGACGACGACCAGAATCCGAATGTTCTTCCTGAAGCCACACAATCCGGCAAAAATACTGCCGGTGCTTTGGTAGACGGCAAAGTTTGGGTGGCTACAACAAAACAGTTAGATGGAAATAATGGAGGTACTCACTGCAATGCCAATGGAAATAATTATAGGATAACTTTAGACCTAAGGAAAGATAAAGACAGTTACAATAATGCAATATATATAGATGTTTTGATTCCTAATATGGAAATAAATAAACTATATGAAATTATTAATCAAACACCTGATAATGATTTTAACTACGCTATTTATACCAATGGTAGTGGTAAGAGTTATTCAACAAATTCTAACTATACGGGAAAAATTAAAATTACCCGTATTGATATACAAAATCAGATTGTTTCCGGTACTTTTGAATTTAACGCAGTAGATAAAGACGGGAATGTAGTTGATATTACAGACGGACGTTTTGATAAAAAATTCGATTAACTATAATTATAGTATATATTTATGAAAACAAAATACCTATTTTTTATAACTCTTCTTTCTCTCTGCATACTTTCTTGCAGGGACAAAGACCAAGACCCCAATGTATTACCGGAAGCCACACAACACGGGGCAAATACAGGCGGTGCATTAGTAGATGGTAAAGTGTGGGTGGCAAGTACAAAAAAAACAACAGACACTGATTGTGAGGTTTATAATGGACACACATTGATAACAATTCATTTGATAGGAATATCTAATAATAGCAGTATCTCTATTATTGCATCGATAGAAAATTTTGAAATAAATAAAACATATATCTTGTTTGGAAATCCCGACACGGGTCCTAATTTTGCGAATTATTTTGATGCCAATTCAAAAGGCTATTCTACACAGCCGAATTCTGAATATATGGGAAAAATAAAAATTACAGCTTTAAATATGGATTTAAGTAACGCACCCAATTATATTTCAGGTACTTTTGAATTCAAAGCTGTAGATAAAGACGGAAATACAGTTAATATTACTGAAGGTCGCTTCGATAAAAAATTTCTTTAATCCTTAACTTATGAGAACAAAATTTTATTTTTTCGCATTACTTTCTCTCTGCCTATTTTCTTGCAGAGACAAAGACCAAGACCCCAATGTATTACCGGAAGCCACACAACACGGGGCAAATACAGGCGGCGCTTTAGTGGACGGTAAAGTTTGGGTGGCGAGTACTAAATACCTTAATACTTTAGGTGGAGCAGGAACTTATTGTGAAAAAATAGATAATACAACACTTATCCAAATAGATTTACGACACGTTTCTGATAATAGTCGAATATTGATTAAAGCAGCCATCGATAATTTTGAATTAAATAAAACTTATATATTATCGCAAAATGATAGTTTGGATTACAACTTTGCACGGTATATTGATAATAACTCCAAATGGTATTTGACTCAACCGAATTCTACATATATAGGAAAATTAAAAATTACCAAATTAAATTTATTACAAGACCAAATGGTCTGCGGAACATTTGAATTCAAAGCTGTAGATAAAGACGGAAATACAGTTAATATTACAGACGGGCGTTTCGATAAAAAATTCGATTAACTATAATTATAGTATATATTTATGAAAACAAAATACATATTTTTTATAACTCTTCTTTCTCTCTGCATACTTTCTTGCAGGGACAAAGACCAAGACCCCGATGTTCTCCCAAATGCCACACAACACGGAGCCAACACCGGCGGCGCATTGGTGGACGGAAAAGTTTGGGTAGCAAAAATTGAACAGCCCGACCTTAACCCCGGCGGAAATAACACCCAATATGAATTCGTAAATGGAGAATATAAATTGCAAATTCACTTACGAAATATTGAAAATCCAAGTGGAAATGTCATCAAAATATATCTTGTGAGTGACCAAGATTTTGATACTGGTAATTATCAATTAAATGAAATTAATACGGCTATATATAGTCCATCTACTTATCCCTATTATACGAATAGTAATAATGTTGGTGTTATTAATATTACAAAGTTTGATAAAGTTAATAAAATTATTTCTGGCACATTCAGTTTTAAAGCTATAAATATGTTTAGCAATGAAGTTGTTACCATAACCGAAGGACGCTTCGATAAAAAATTTCTTTAATCTTTAATTTATGAGAACAAAATTTTATTTTTTCGCATTACTTTCTCTCTGCCTATTTTCTTGCAGAGACAAAGACCAAGACCCCGATGTTCTCCCGGAAGCGACACAATCCGGCAAAAATACAGGCGGCGCATTGGTGGACGGTAAAGTTTGGGTGGCAAAAATTGAACAGCCCGACCTTAACCCCGGTGGAAACAATACCCAATATGAATTTGTAAATGGGGAATACAATTTACAAATTGTATTAAGACTAAATAATGACACAAGTAGTAGAATTGTTATTAATTTATCTGATGCGATTGATATATCCCAACAAACATATTCTGTTACTGCTTGTAGATATGAAAATAAATCTCAAATATTTGATGTTAGTTATGGTAATAATATAGGAACATTGACAATTACTAAGTTCGATAAACAAAATAAAATAATTTCAGGCAGTTTTAATTTTACTGCTGATAATATAAATGGCAATGGCAGTAAAGTGATAATTACCGAGGGTAGATTTGATAAAAAATTTCTTTAATTTCTATGTAATATGATATGCAAGTAAAATATTCTTTTCTAATTACTATATTTGTATGGGTTCTAAATTTTGGACAAATAAGCCCGCAGGCGATACCGGTGGATCCCGGCAACCAAGTCAATGAACTACATTCTGTTTTTACAGATCTTGAAAAAGACAGGATACCAACGGGTTTGTTATTAGATGCTGCCGTAGAGTTAGCCAATCTTTCCAAGTACAATGGGGTTATTCAAGACAGTTCCTACACCAGCTCCAAGCTGGTAACAGATGTTTACAATACGCTTATTATGAGCCGGCTGCACGCCAACGGCTATATCCCGAAAACATCGGAAGAATTTGTAAACGACTGGAAGGCGGCGCAGCAGCCGGATGTAGTCCCCCTCGGCGGTGTTTTCTATAAATATGCACAGTTCTCGGAAGCAGCGCAGCAGAACGCACAGAACACAGGAGACCCAGGCGTATTAACCGTCACTAACAACAAGGTCTATGACAAATATATAAACGGCGTATGGCAAAATCCGTATGAAGAAAAACGGGTCTTTGCATTGGCACCGGCTGTAGGTTCGTTCAACAAATTCAGTTTCAGCATTGCATTGCCTGATAATCTGTTTCTCAGCAACCAATCATCCCTTGTTCAGACCATAGAGTATAAATTATCGGACGAGCAGCCCTATCAGGTTTTGCCTCAAAACCAGGAAACTCATTTGATTTAGTATCTTTGCCAAGCGGAATGTATGTCGTTAATATAAAAAAAGATGAACAAGTAATCATTAATCAAACATTGATTAAAAATTAAAAAACAATTATCAATATGGCAATATTAGAAATGAAAGTTCCATCGCCGGGAGAATCCATCACGGAAGTTGAAATCGCATCGTGGTTAGTGAAAGACGGTGATTATGTGGAAAAAGACCAGCCGATTGCAGAAGTGGATTCTGACAAGGCAACCCTCGAACTTCCGGCGGAAGAAAGCGGTATCATTACCCTGAAAGCAGAGGAAGGAGATGTAGTACAGGTCGGTCAGGTAGTCTGTTTAATCGACAGAGATGCTGCAAAACCGGAAGGCGCTGCAGAAGCTCCGAAAGCAGAAACACCAAAAACCGAACCGGTAAAAGAAGCCCCGAAAGCAGAAGAAAAACCTTCAGCAACTTACGCAACGGGAACGCCGTCTCCGGCAGCAAAGAAAATCCTTGACGAAAAAAATATTCCTGCCGAATCCGTTCAGGGAACAGGAATAGACGGAAGAATCACCAAACAGGATGCAGAAACCGCAACAGGAGTTCCATCCATGGGAACATCTGCCGTTGCTTCCGGAAACAGAGCAACAACTACAACCAAACTTTCAGTTCTGAGAAGAAAATTAGCGGCAAGGCTCGTTTCCGTGAAAAACGAAACTGCCATGCTGACGACTTTCAATGAAGTGGATATGTCCGAAATCTTCAGAATCAGAAAGCAGTATAAAGATGAATTCGCCGCAAAACATGGAGTAGGATTGGGATTCATGTCGTTCTTTACCAAAGCGGTAACCAGAGCACTTCAAATGTATCCTGATGTAAACGCTTCCATTGACGGAGATTTTAAAATCAATTATGACTTCTGCGATATTTCAATCGCTGTTTCGGGGCCGAAAGGATTAATGGTTCCGGTACTGAGAAATGCTGAAAACATGACGTTCAGAGGAGTAGAAGCCAACATCAAAACCCTCGCGGAAAAGGTAAGAGACGGAAAAATCACCGTGGATGAAATGACCGGAGGAACGTTCACCATTACCAACGGAGGCGTTTTCGGTTCTATGCTTTCCACGCCGATTATCAATCCGCCGCAGTCTGCGATTTTGGGAATGCACAACATTATCCAGAGACCGGTAGCGGTAAACGGACAGGTAGAAATCCGCCCGATGATGTATCTCGCCATGTCTTACGACCACCGTATTATCGACGGAAGAGAATCTGTGGGATTCTTAGTCGCTGTGAAAGAAGGTATCGACAATCCGGTTGAAATCCTTATGGGAGGCGATGAGCGAAAGGCTCTCGAACTTTAATAAATGAAAATCCTGCGAAAGCGGGATTTTTTGTTTAGATAAATAAAACAATCCCATAATTTAACTTTACCACAATCCCGTAATCCAAAAAAAGGAAAGGTTTTTGCATAACTTTTTCCGGTAAAAATTTCAGAATTATGGTTTCCAGAATTACAAATTCGGTGAAGATTACGGTGCTTACAGAATATGATGCGAAGAACAGCTTCCCGTCTGAAAACCGTTTTGTGTTCCGCTATACCATAACCATTGAGAATCTCAGGGAAGACTCCATCCGTCTTCTGAAACGAAAATGGCTGATTTATGATGTAGGTTTCGGCTTCACGGAAGTTTCCGGCGACGGTGTAATCGGTCTTACTCCGGAAATCAAACCGGGTGAGCATTTCAGTTATTTTTCCCATGTCGTTCTGCATTCGGGAGTAGGGAATATGTCGGGAAACTATCTTTTCAGAAATACTTTAACGGAGGAAAATTTTGAAGCAGTAATCCCGAAATTCAATCTCCATTCGGGAGTGCTGAGTAATTGATGAGAGACAAATCAAAAAAAACAGTGAAGCAAGCTCCACTGTTCATAAAAATAGGTTTGTTTGAAAAAATTAATTTGAGAATTTCACAACTGATGTTGCTTTCTCGCTTTTTATCGTAAGAATATAAAGTCCTTTTGCATCAAGATTAAGGTCAACAGGGTTTCCGTTGCTGTTTACGGTTTGTGATTTTATCAGTTTTCCCGAAAAATCATAAATTCCTAACTCAAGAGTTCCTTTTTCAGAAGTAAAGAGTTTCCCGCCAGCCACTTTAAACTGTGATTTTGCAGTTTCAGAAACGGCAAGAGTTTCCAGAGTAAAAGGTGTAAATCCGTAATTGCTTGCCAAAAGGTCGGCAGTCTGAGGCCATGCTCCTGTAGTTGGTACACCAACAAGAATAAATTCAAAATTATTCAGCGTAACACCATTGGCAAGAGAAGTATTGCTTCCGTTGAAAACATAATCTTTAAGGTTTACCGAACCCTGCAACGCTCCTACGGATTCGTTCCATGCCAAATTAATCTGGAACAATCCCCATTGGTCGTAGTGATTGATTCCGGCAGAATTATATTCAGGTTCTACCCATAGGTAAACCTTTACAGGAACTTCATATCCCGCATCAAAAAATGCCCAGTCATTATGGGTGAAAGTAACAATCCACGGCTGTAAAGGGTCTTCCTGTGAGACTTTAGCGGTGTAAGTTTGAGCATAGATATTCATAGAAAAGAACATCACTAGTAATAAATAAAAGTTTTTCATATTAAAAAGGGTTTAAATAGATAGCAAATTTAGTAAAAAAAACAGTACAATTTCAAATTTAAAAATATGAGGCATTAACAGCTCAATTCCTTGCAGGATAAACGCATTAAAATTTGAGCTGCGAAGCAGTGATATATTGGTAACATAATACCGGTGCAGTATTGGTAAGGTGCGAAGCACCGACATATTGGTAAAAGGATGTCGGTGCTTCGCACCTTTCTATTCATCTTAATCGTGAAAGTTTACCAACATTCAGCAAATTGGCTACGCCGAATCTTCGATTTCATTACTTTTTCTGATTCAAAATTTTAGGTTTAGGAATTTTAATGCGTTTGACCTAAATTCCTTGCCCTTATGACTTGGTATTTTGTAAATTTGCAGGAAATTAATCACATTAAAATGTCAAAAAAAGCAATACTTGCCATTCTGGACGGTTGGGGTTTGGGCACAAACCCTAAAGTTTCAGCGATTGAACAGGCAAACACACCGTTTATGGATTCCTGTTTTCATCAATTTCCTCATACACAGCTTGAAGCGAGCGGACTCGCAGTTGGGCTTCCCGCAGGGCAAATGGGAAATTCGGAAGTAGGACACATGAATTTAGGAGCAGGGAGAGTAGTGTATCAAAATCTGGTAAAACTCAACATGGCGGTTGAAAACAACACTTTGGGAAAAGAAAATGAAATCACCAAAGCCTTTGAATACGCCAAAACCAACGGAAAGAAAATTCATTTTATCGGATTGTGTTCCAACGGAGGCGTACATTCTCATATCAATCACCTGAAAGGTTTGTTAACCGCCGCCAAAGATTTCGGAATTGAAGAAAACATATTTGTACACGCATTTACGGACGGCAGAGACTGCGACCCGCTTTCAGGAAAAGGTTTTATCGGCGAGCTTCTGAACCACATGTATCAGTCGGTTGGAAAGCTGGCGAGCGTGGTGGGAAGATATTACGCAATGGACAGAGATAAGCGTTGGGAAAGAGTGAAACTCGCTTACGATGTTATGGTAAAAGGAGCAGGAACTGAAACAAAAGATATTCTTCAATCTATTCAGAATTCCTATGATGCAGGCGTAACCGATGAATTCATTCTGCCGATTGTCTGCGTGGATGAAAACAATCTTCCCGTTGCCAAAATAGAAAACGATGATGTGGTATTTTGTTTTAATTTCAGAACAGACAGAGGAAGAGAGATTACGGAAGTGCTTTCCCAGCAGGATTTCCCCGATTACGATATGCACCACCTGAATCTTTACTATGTAACGCTTACCAATTACGATAAAGAATTCAAAAAAGTGAATGTGGTCTTCGATGAAGAAGTTTTGAGCGAAACAATGGGAGAAATTCTGGAAAAAAACGGAAAAACCCAAATCCGAGTTGCCGAAACCGAAAAATATCCGCACGTTACCTTTTTCTTTTCGGGAGGCAGGGAAGAACCGTTTAACGGAGAAAGAAGAATCCTCTGCCCAAGCCCGAAAGACGTTCCGACTTATGATTTGAAGCCGGAAATGTCAGCGTACGACATCACCCAAAATATACTTCCCGAAATCGAAAACGAAACAGCGGATTTTATCTGCCTGAATTTCGCCAATACCGACATGGTAGGGCATACAGGTGTTTTTGAAGCAGCCGTAAAAGCCGCAGAAACCGTAGACAAATGCATAGAGCAGGTTGCCACAGCAGCGTACAATCACGGTTACACGGTGTTCATCCTTGCCGACCACGGAAATTCGGATTTCATGATTAATCCGGACGGAAGCCCCAATACACAGCATTCCACCAATCTCGTTCCGCTGATTGTCATGGATAAAGACAAAGTCTGGAATCTGAAACCATTAGGAAAATTAGGCGATGTGGCACCGTCAATCCTTACCGCAATGGGAGTTCCGCTTCCGGAAAAAATGACAGGTAATGTGCTGTTAAGCTGATTTTCAGACAATTAATAAATAAAAATTTATATTCCTTTTATTAAAAGGAATATTTTATATTTGTACATGGATTATAAGAGATTAGTTATTCGAGGAATTTCATACAGCCAGACACAGTCCGGAGCGTATGCTTTACTGCTCGAAGACGAAGAAACCAATATAAAACTTCCTGTCGTTATCGGTAATTTTGAGGCCCAGTCTATTTCTCTCGGTTTGGAAAAAGACATTCATCCGCCTCGTCCGTTAACCCACGATTTATTTTCAAAATTCGTTACAGCCGTACATTTCAATCTGGAATCGGTGATTATTTATCAGATTGTGGACGGCGTATTCTTTTCCAATATTATTTTCAAAAATAAAGCTACGGATGAAGAACTCATCCTTGATGCCCGTACTTCCGACGCCGTTGCAATGGCAGTCCGTTTTGATGCTCCGATTTATACCACACCGCAGGTTCTGAACGAAGCGGGAATCCTTCTCGAAATTGAAGAAGTTCCTATGGAGCAGGCAGAAGGGGAAAAAGACGAAATTTCCGATGAAAATGATTTAAGGTTGCTCTCCAATGAAGCCCTTCAGCAGTTGCTCGATGAAGCCGTAAAAGATGAAGATTTTGATTATGCACTTCAGATTCAGGAAGAAATCAAAAGGAGAAGAAAAAAAATTGATTAAAATTACATTAAAAAACATATTATGAATACAAAGTTACGTTTAATCATTATGAATTTTCTGCAGTTTTTCGTGTGGGGAGCGTGGATGATGACGTTAGGACATTACGGTTTTGTAGAAAAACAATGGAACGGAGCAGAATTCGGACTGGTATTTTCCACAATGGGATTTGCATCGCTTGTGATGCCGACACTTTTCGGAATCATCGCCGATAAATGGAAAGCCAATTATGTATATGCAATTCTGCATCTGCTGTTTGGTGCTACGATGCTTTTTCTTCCGGGTATTGACTCGCCAACGACGTTTTTCTGGGTACTGCTCGTAGCAATGAGTTTCTATATGCCGACACTGGGACTGATGAATTCTATCGGCTTCAGTTTGTTAAAAAATGAAAGCAAAGACCCGACGACAGCTTTTCCGCCAATACGGGTTTGGGGAACGGTAGGATTTATCGTGGCAATGTGGATTACCAATGTGTTTACCAAAGAATGGGGATTCGGGCAAAGCATTAAAGTATCGTTTATCATTGCTTCAATAATGGCTTTCGTGCTGTCTGTTTATTCCTTTATTTTCTTACCCGTAATCAAAGGGCAGAAAGCATCTGATAACGAAAAGAAAACACTTGTTCAGAAACTCGGTTTGGAGGCTTTTGTGTTGTTCAGACAAAAAAGAATGGCATTATTCTTTATTTTCAGTTTGTTGCTGGGCGGTGCTTTACAACTCACCAACGCTTATGGAGATAGTTTCCTGCAAGATGCAACCGTATTTCCAAAAGGCGGAATTATCAATAATTTTTCTACCATTATTTTGTCTGTATCTCAAATTTCAGAAACACTGTTTATTCTAGCTATTCCGTTTTTTATGAAGAAATTCGGTATTAAAAAGGTGATGCTTTTCAGTATGCTGGCTTGGGTACTTCGTTTCGGGCTGTTCGGGCTGTCAGAAAATACAGGATTGGGCTTTACGCTTATTATAGCTTCCTGTATCATTTACGGTATGGCGTTTGATTTTTTCAACGTTTCAGGAGCGTTATTCGTGGAAAAAAATACCGATTCACGCATACAATCCTCTGCACAAGGCGTTTTTATGCTGATGACCAATGGTGTAGGAGCTGTATTGGGGAATATCATTGCAGGATTTGTCATTGCGAAATGGTTTGAAGACCCTGTAACTCATGTCAAAGACTGGCACGGCATCTGGCTCGTATTTGCCGCATACTCACTGGTAGTTGGTATCGCTTTTGCAGTTCTTTTCAAATACAAACACAATGCGGAAGAAGTTTCCAATGTTTCGCATTAATCAGATTACCGAATAATATCAAAATGCACCTTTTCTGAAGGTGTATTTTTTATTCTAAAATTTATCTAAATTTAGGATAAATACATTTCTTCCAAACAAAAACGGAGTACAAACAGAACCAATTTTTTTGAAATAAAATTTATAATTCGCACATTATCAATAGTATAATTGAAATTAAAATCTGCTTTCCAAAGTGTGTTTTTTTTCGTACTTTTCCCAAAAGAGTTATGAGAAATTTTCAGCTTATCGGAGTTATTTTGGTAATAATCGGGAGTTTTCTTCCGCTCGTTCACATTCCCGTTATCGGAAACTGGAATTATTACAATATTGATGAATATCTGGCGGTTTTCTGCTGGATTTTATGTCTGCTTGCCCTCATCGGAATTGCAGGAAACAAATCGTTTCTGATAAAGGTTTCTGCGATATTGCTAATCATGCATTTTATTTTTACCATTATTGCGGTAAAATTCAAATCACTCGATTTTTTCAGTTTTCTTCCTTTTAATTCATGGAAAGAATTTGCCGCCGGAATGGTAAAGCTGAAATGGGGCTGGCTTCTGGAATTTTCGGGAGCAGGAATTTTGCTGTTTTCTAAAAAAAACATTGAAAAAATGTGATTATCTGTAATTTATCATTATGAGAAAATTTCTGAAAACCTTGCTAAGTGTAGCGCCTTTGCGGACGAAAAATATTTCCAATCATTTAAAAAAAACCTTTGCGAAATCTTTGCGTTAAAATAAGCATTATGAGAAATAATCGTATATTCAAAAAAATTAAAAATTAAAATTATAAAGAAATGAAAGAAGTATTCATCGTATCGGCAGTGCGTACGCCAATGGGAAGTTTCATGGGAAGCCTTTCCACTGTTCCAGCACCGAAACTGGGCGCAGCAGCCGTAAAAGGAGCTTTAGACAAAATCAATCTTAATCCTGAAGAAGTTCAGGAAATTTATATGGGAAACGTTCTCCAGGCAGGTGAGGGGCAGTCTCCGGCACGTCAGGCAGCACTTGGAGCAGGGCTTTCAATCAATATTTCAGCCACAACAATTAATAAAGTCTGTTCATCAGGAATGAAAGCGGTAATGATGGCTGCACAGGCTGTAAAATGCGGTGATGCAGACGTTATCGCAGCCGGAGGAATGGAAAATATGTCGCTCGTTCCTCATTATTACAATGCAAGGTTAGGAGCAAAATTGGGAGATGTGAAAATGCAGGACGGATTAATTCTGGACGGACTTACCGATGTTTACAGTAACGTTCACATGGGAGTTTGTGCAGAAAAATGCGCCACAGACCATGAAATCAGCAGGGAAGAGCAGGACGCTTTCGCCGTAGAATCCTACAAACGTGCGGCAAAAGCATGGAGCGAAGGAAAATTCAAAGATGAAGTTGTTCCGGTAGAAATCCCTCAGAGGAAAGGAGAACCCGTTATTTTCAGCGAAGATGAAGAATACAAAAATGTCAATTTCGACAAAATTTCAACATTACCGACAGTTTTCAAAAAGGATAACGGAACGGTTACGGCAGCCAACGCCTCCACATTAAATGACGGAGCATCCGCACTGATTCTGGTTTCCAAAGAAAAAATGGAAGAACTGGGATTGAAACCTTTAGCCAGAATTGTTTCCTACTCAGATGCCGCTCACGAACCGGAAAACTTTACCACAGCACCCTCAAAAGCACTTCCGAAAGCACTGAAAAAAGCAGGTTTGGAACTTTCCGACATCGATTTTTTTGAATTAAATGAAGCGTTTTCGGTTGTAAGTTTGGCAAACAATAAAATTTTAGGATTAGATGCTTCAAAAGTAAATGTCAACGGAGGAGCGGTAGCACTGGGACATCCGCTCGGAAGTTCGGGTTGCAGAATTATCGTTACCTTAATCAATGTCCTCAAGCAGAACAACGGAAAATACGGTGCTGCCGCAATCTGCAACGGCGGAGGCGGCGCAAGTGCGATTGTCATCGAGAATTTGTAACATTTAAACAGATTTAAATCAAATAAAAACCATTAATTAATCATTTTATTTAATGGTTTTTTTATTTTTGTCCAAATTATTATTTCCAATGTCAGAAATAGAAAAAACAGTTTCAGAAAACTCGATTAAGAACAACCCGAAAATAATGCGCGCCTGGGCGTTTTACGATTGGGCAAATTCGGTTTATTCGCTGGTGATTACCTCCACGATTTTCCCGATTTATTACACGATTCTCACGACGGCTTACAACAAAAAAGAATTTGTGGAGGCGGCAGGAGAAGTACAGGAAATCCCTGTGCGGAATATGATAAAAATCTTCGGGGAGAATTACGAACCCGATGCGGTTCTGAGTTTTTCTTACGCCATTTCGTTCCTGTTGGTGGTTTTGCTTTCGCCGTTTCTTTCGTCATTGGCAGACACGATTGGGAACAAAAAATCGTTTCTTCAATTTTTCTGTTACTTGGGAGCAACGTCTTGTATGGGATTGGCGATGTTTACGGGAATGAACAATATTTTTCTCGGGCTTTTGTTCAGTATTACGGCGAGTGTCGGATTCTGGGGAAGTCTGGTGTTTTACAATTCGTTTTTGCCGGATATTGCAACGCCGGACAAGCAGGACGAATTGTCTTCAAAAGGCTATATCTATGGCTATGTCGGCTCGGTTGTGCTGCTTGTCATTTGTCTTTTTTTAATTAAAGGAATTACCGAAAATCCCGACACGCAAAGCAAATTGATTAGAATTACATTTTTGCTGACCGGAGCCTGGTGGTTCGGTTTTTCGCAATACACTTTCAAACATCTGCCGCAATTCGGGAATGTGAAAGACAAACTGCCGAAAGATTTGGTGCTGCTGAATTACAAAAATATTTTCAAAAAACACGAAGAACAGGGCGGTTTTTGGGAAGTTCTGAAAGATAATATCAGTTTTTATATCGATATTGCGAAAGAGAGTTTCAGAGAATTGTTCAGAGTCGGAAAAAACCTTTTCGGGGACAAAAATCTAAAATTTTTCTTGTCGGGTTTTTTCTTTTATTCCGTAGGAATGCAGACGATTTTTCTGATGGCAGTTCCTTTCGGAAGCACGGTTGTTTTCCCAAAAAACGATGACAAATCCAAGTTGATAATTGTGGTTTTGGTGATTCAGATTATTGCGATTTTCGGGGCGTTTTTGTTTTCCAGACTTTCCAAAAAAATCGGGAACAAAAACGTGATTACAATTTCCGTAATTATTTGGGTCATCTGCTGTTTATCAGCATTTTCTCTGAATAATGAGAATCCGAATCTGCAATATCAATTCTACGGATTGGCCGGATTAATCGGTTTGGTAATGGGCGGTTTGCAGGCGATGTCTCGTTCTACCTACTCCAAACTTTTGCCGGAAGATTCTATGGAAAATACCACGTTTTTCAGTTTTTATGATGTTCTGGAAAAAATAGCGATTATCTGCGGAATGTTGATTTTCAGTGTGTTTATTCAGAAATTCGGGAATATGCAATACGCATTTATTGCGATGTCGGCGTTTTTCGTTGCCGGCGCAATTCTGATTCGTTTTGTAAAAGCCAAAATCGGGAAATGATTTTTACGGAATTTTCAAAAAAAACCAAACCTCGCAGCCTAAAAAACTAAATTTTAAAATGCAGATTTCTATAATCTGCATTTTTGTATTTTTACTTATTCAATAAAAACTTGGAAAAACGTATTTTCGGCTACGATGTAATCCGTGCTACTGCCATTCTTTTGGTAATGGTTGGTCATACTTTGGGATATCTGTATTCCGGAACGTATTCTTTTTTTCTTTCGTTTCTGAGTGGTTTTTTAGGGGTAGAATTGTTTTTCGTTTTGAGCGGAGTGCTGATTGGGAAACTTTTAATTGATGTTTTCAACTCGCAGAATATCAATAAAAATCTGAAAAATTTCCTGATTCGGAGGTGGTTTCGGACTCTGCCGATGTATTTCATAATGCTTTTGGTGTATTGGTTTGGAAATCAGTTTTTTGATTCAGTTAAAAATAATGATGTCGCTCTTTGGAAATATTTCTTTTTTATTCAGAATTTTTTCGGAGTTCAGCCGACATTTTTCGGAGTTTCGTGGAGTTTGAGCGTGGAAGAATGGTTTTACGTTTTGTTTCCTTTGGTTTTGTTCATTATTAAAAAAGCACAACCGTCAATTTCTGTAAAATCGCTTTTCGGAATCGGGATTTTCACGTTTTTGGCTTATTTTCTTTTAATGAGGTTTCTGGCTTTTCAGGAATATGATTTTAGTTTTTATGAAGGAGTCCGCAAGATTGCATTTTTCCGTTTGGATTCCATTGCTTTCGGGATTCTGGCGGCTTTCGGATTTGAGTTTTTTAATGAAAAAATAAGAGCAAATAAATACCTTTTTTTACTGACAGGATTTGTATTAATTATTGTCAATCAATATATTATATTTCGGGATAATTACTCCAATATTTTTTATTTTAATACGCTGTATTACAATGTTTTAGGTATTGGTTTAATGATGATTTTTCCGTTTTTTAAAGAGGTAAAAAGCCAGAAGAATTTCGTTTCAAAAGGCATTACTTTTATCAGCAAAATTTCTTATTCTTTATATCTCATTCACTGGCTGGTTTTTAGATTTCTTGAATTGTCTTATTTTTCCAGTATTCCGAATTCTGTGAAATTTGTTCTGTTCTTTTTGATTTCCTTTGCAGCAGCCGGTTTTACATATTATTTCATAGAAAAACCGGTGATGAAATTTCGGGACAGGATTGCTTCGTGAGGGGAAATACTTTTAAAAATAGGAGCAAAAAATTAAAATTGTAAATTTGAATCGTAACATTTGGAAACAGAGAAGAATGATAAGTGATAAAAGAGCAAAACCGTTTTTGAAATGGGCAGGCGGAAAAACCCAGCTCATCAATGATATAAAAAAAACATTGCCGGAAGATTTGGGTAATTCTCATTTTACTTATGTTGAGCCGTTTGCGGGAAGTGGTGCTGTGCTTTTTTGGATTTTAAACAATTTTTCAAACTTAAAGAAAGCGATTATCAATGATATAAATGAAGATTTGATAAATACATACAAAACCATCGCTTCAAAACCCAGCGAACTTATTTCTGTTCTTGAAATTTTGCAAAATGAATTTTATTCATTGGAAAAAAATGAAAAAATGAAAAAAGAATATTATTACCAAAAAAGAGCTTTGTTCAATTCCCGGAAAGAAGATGTAACTATACAATCCGCACTATTCATTTTTCTGAACAAAACTTGTTTTAATGGGCTGTATCGTGTCAATCGCAAGAATGAGTTTAATGTTCCAATGGGAAGCTATAAAAAGCCGATGATTTGTGATAAAGACAATATTTTAGCCGTTAGTGAAGCGTTGCAAAAAGTGGAAATTCTTTGCGGAGATTTTGAACAAACATTGGAATATACGGATGGAAATTCTTTGTTTTATATCGATCCGCCTTACAAACCTTTGAGTGAAACTTCGAGTTTTAATTCTTATGCCAAATACGAATTTAACGACAATGAACAAATTCGGCTGAGAGATTTTTGTACACGGCTTGACGAATTAAATCATACCTGGATATTGAGCAATTCCGATGTGAAAGGAAAAAATATTGAGGATAATTTTTTTGATGATTTATATTCAGATTTCAATATTCAGCGGGTTGAAGCAAAACGAAGCATTAATTCCAACCCCGGAAAAAGAGGGAAGTTAACAGAATTATTAATAACAAATCGGGTTTAGAATCATTAATAACGAAAAGCACCAAAAAAAACAGAAATTTTCGTGTCTTTTGTGCTTTTCGTGGCTGTTTAGAATGGTTTTTAATTTTGCCGTTTACTAACTATTGATATCGAAAAAGACAATACAACAAACCCCCTTTCAGAACATCCTGAAAAGGGGCTTTTATTTCAATTAAAGCAAAAAAATTATACTTTCATAATATCCGCTTCTTTCGCTTTCACGTGTTCATCGATGTTTTTCACATATTTATCGGTAAGCTCCTGAATATCGGCTTCTACTGTTTTTACCAAATCTTCGGAAACGCCTTCCAATTTTTTAAGGTCTTTCATGCCTTCCTGACGGGCGTTGCGTATGGTTACTTTTGTGTGTTCTCCTTCGGCTTTTGCCTGTTTGCAGAGTTCGCGTCTTCTCTCTTCCGTAAGCGGCGGAACACTCAGTATAATGGTATCGCCATTGTTATTCGGTGCAAAACCCAAATTGGAATTGATGATGGCTTTCTCAATCGCTCCGATGGCAGTTCTGTCCCATGGCTGAATAGAAATAGTCATCGCATCCGGAACGGAAACATTCGCTACCTGATTCAGCGGAGTAGGAGCGCCGTAATATTCTACTACAACATCCTGAACCATTGCCGTGGAGGCTCTTCCTGCTCTGATTTTCTGAAAAGCATGGTCAAGGTGCTTGATAGCGGCATCCATTTCCTGTTTTACTGTTTCTACGATAAGCTCTAATTCTTCCATAACGTATTATTTATTAGTGATGAGTGATGTTTTTTATAAATCAACAAGAGTTCCGATAGGTTCTCCTTCCACGAGTTTCAGCAGATTGTCTTTTTTATTCATATCGAAAACGATAATCGGCAGTTTGTTTTCGTGGCTGAGGGTGAAAGCCGTCATATCCATTACTTTTAAATCTTTTTCAAAAACTTCATCGAAAGTAAGGGAATTGAATTTCACGGCGTTTTCATTTTTTTCAGGGTCGCTGTCGTAGATTCCGTCTACTCTCGTTCCTTTCAGGATAACATCGGCTCCGATTTCAATGGCTCTCAGTGTTGCGGCTGTATCGGTTGTAAAATAAGGATTTCCCGTTCCTGCACCGAAAATTACAACTCTTCCTTTTTCCAGATGGCGAACGGCTCTCCTTTTGATGAATGGTTCAGCCACTTTATCCATTTCAATGGCGGATTGGAGGCGGGTTTTGATTCCTGCATCTTCCAAAGCTCCCTGCAATGCCATTCCGTTGATTACGGTAGCGAGCATTCCCATATAATCTCCCTGAACTCTGTCCATTCCTTTGGCAGCTCCGGCAAGACCCCGGAAAATATTTCCTCCTCCGATAACGATGGCTATCTCACAGCCCTTGTCTACCACTTTCTTTATTTCATCGGCATATTCTTTCAGTCGGTCGTTGTCGATTCCGTACTGTCGGTTTCCCATTAATGCTTCTCCGCTCAGTTTTAGGAGGATTCTTTTATATTTCATTTTACTTTTAATTTTTATAGCAGTCTGCGAAACCTTTCACCATACCTATTTTTAATGCTGTCGGTCTCGTAAAAATTTTTACCGGTGCAAATATAAGGATTAGCAAATAATTTCGTTAAAAGAAATAGATTCATGGGAATAAAAATTTTGTTCCCGTTCAAAAAAAATTATTTTTGCATACCCAAAGCTGAATTTTGAAGAAGTTTTTGAGTTTTTCATCGGTTTTATGTTTTCTGTTTTCCTCTGCGCAGGAAGGCACTTCGGTGTATCCGTTCCTCAATATTCCTGTATCCGCAAGGCAGACGGCTTTGGGAGGCGATGCGATTTCGGTAAGAGACCATGATGTGAGCTTTGCAGGCGTGAATCCTGCTTTGATGAATATAGAACAGGATATGATGCTTTCAGCAAATTACGCTTCTTATCTTGCAGATTCCAAATACGGAACAATCAGTTTTGTGAAAGACCTTCAGTACGGGCATCTTTTTTCTTTCAATGCACGGTATATGGATTACGGAAAAATGCCGCGCACGGATGAAGCAGGAAATATTTCCGGAGATTTCAGTGCCATGGATGCCTCGTTAGGCATCGGGTATGCGTATCAGTTTGAGGATGAATGGACGATTGGTGCAAATGTGAATCTCGTTTCATCCAAAATTGATTCTTATTCCTCAATGGCAGTTACAGCCAATGCCGGAGTAACCTACCATTTTGAAAGAACGAGAGAAACCGTTTCGCTTCTTGCACGTAATTTCGGGTATCAAATCCAGCCTTATAACGGTGTTCGGGAAAATCTCCCTTTCCGTGTTGATTTGGGATATACCAGGATTCTTGATGAATTTCCGGTTGCTTTATCCATTACCGCCCACGATTTGCAGAAATTCAACATTTCACAGGAGTATGACATCAATGGTCAGGAAGTCCGCTGGACGAGAAAACTGTTCGACCACCTTTCACTTGGTGCAGAAATTTTTCCCGAGCAGGCATTCAACATCAGATTGGGTTACAATGTGAAAAGAGGAAACGAACTTGCCGTGCTTGACCAAAGGAATTTTTCGGGAATCTCTGCCGGATTCGGGGTCAAAATTTCTTATTTCCGTTTCGATTATGCGCATGTACGCTATCATAACTCCTCGAATATGAACATGTTCGGGCTTACTATGGATTTGATTGAAATAAGCGGAAACAGAAGATAAAAGCCGTTGTTTTATGAAAAAAAATCTCCTTTTCGTCTTCATTTTAATACATGGAGCGGTATTTGCTCAAGAGCAGAAAATTTTTAAAATCAAAAAATACCAAACCGCCGTGCTTCCCGATTCCGTGAACGAAACTTCGGGACTGACTTTGTTTGGCGGCAGACTTTTTACTATAAATGACAGCGGAAATTTACCTGATATTTTTGAAATCGATAAAACCTCAGGAAAAATTCTGAACGTTTTTCAAACCAATACAAAAAATAAAGATTGGGAAGCCATTACCAACGACGGAACTTGCTTTTATGTAGGTGATTTTGGAAATAACCGAGGAACAAGAAACGATTTGGAAATCTATAAAATTCCTTTCGGAGTGAAGGACTCGGCTCAGATTATTTCATATTATTATCCTGAGCAGAAAGAATTTATTTCTAAAAATATCAATACCGATTTCGATGCAGAAGCCATGATTTACCGTAACGGAAAATTACATATTTTCACGAAAGAATGGGCTTCCAAAGCGGTTTCACATTATATCGTAAATCCTGAAATCACGGAAAAACAACCTGCTCTGAAAACGGAATCCTTCAAAACGGGATTTGTGGTAACGGATACGGCTTATTTTGATGGAAAACTATATGTAGTAGGCTATACCAAAGGTGCAGAAGTTTTCATGATGATTTTTGAAGAATCCGATCCGGATGTTTTTTTTGAGAAAAACCCTGTGAAATATTGTATCGGAAGTTCTTTCAAAATAGGGCAGATTGAGGGAATTGCCGTGGATGAAGAGGGTATTTATATTTCCGGTGAAGCATTCCGTTCTCCATTGGGAGAAGTGAGGCAGAGCCTGTATTTTATTCCTCACAAAAAGCTGATTAAACGGTAATGAAATTTAAGTTTTATTGGTAAGTGATTCTGCAAAATTCTTTTGTTGTAAAAAATCGTGTCATTTTCAGAAAATTTTTCGTACTTTTGCACCGCTTTTTGCGGGTAAGATTTGAAAAGGCAAACAATTAATAATGAACATCTTCCGTATTTTTTAGTCCGCAGGCTTCAAATCATTAAAAAAGAAGGAATACAAATTTTATTTAGAAAATGTCAAAAGAGACAAATTCAGCAGAGGTTCTTTTGAACCAAAACGTAGCACCGGAACAGTTTGATTGGGATTCTTTCGAATCCGGACTTGATGCTGATGCAAGAAAAGAAAAATCCGACCTTGAGGAAATCTACAAAGGTTCCCTTAATGACCTGGAAGACAATGATGTATTGGTTGGGAAAGTAGTAAGACTTACCGACAAAGAAGCCATCGTAGACATCAACTTCAAATCTGAAGGTGTGATTTCTCTTAACGAATTCCGCTACAACTCCGGGCTTAAAGTAGGCGATGAGGTAGAAGTAATGGTTGATAGGAGAGAAGACAAAACCGGGCAGCTTCAGCTTTCCCACAAAAAAGCCAGAACTCTGAAGGCTTGGGATAAAGTGAACGAACTTCATGAAACAGGTGAAGTAGTAAACGGTTTCGTAAAATCAAGAACAAAAGGTGGTATGATTGTGGACGTACACGGTATCGAAGCATTCTTGCCAGGTTCACAAATCGATGTTAAGCCGATTAAAGATTACGACCAGTTCGTAGGAAAAACTATGGAATTCAAAGTGGTGAAAATCAATCCTGAGTTCAAAAACGTAGTTGTTTCTCACAAAGCACTGATTGAAGCAGATATCGAAGACCAGAAAAAAGAAATCATCGCTCAGCTTGAAAAAGGGCAGGTTCTTGAAGGAACTGTTAAGAACATCACTTCTTACGGTGTATTCATCGACCTTGGAGGTGTGGACGGATTAATCCACATTACAGACCTTTCTTGGAGCAGAGTAAATCATCCATCCGAAATCCTTGAAGACGGGCAGACCGTGAAAGTGGTTATCCTTGATTTCGATGATGAGAAAACAAGAATCCAGCTTGGTATGAAGCAGCTTGAAGCTCACCCTTGGGATGCGCTTTCCGCTGACCTTAAAGTGGGTGATAAAGTAAAAGGAAAAGTAGTGGTTCTTGCTGACTACGGTGCATTTGTAGAAATCGCTCCGGGTGTAGAAGGACTTATCCACGTTTCCGAAATGTCTTGGTCTACTCACCTGAGAAGCGCCGGAGATTTTGTGAAAGTAGGTGATGAAGTGGAAGCAGAAGTTTTGACCCTTGACAGAGAAGAAAGAAAAATTTCTCTTGGTATCAAACAGCTTTCTAAAGACCCATGGGAAAATATCGAAGCGAAATATCCTGTAGGTTCTCAGCACGTAGGAACTGTAAGAAACTTTACCAACTTCGGAGTTTTCGTAGAACTTGAAGAAGGAATTGACGGTCTTGTTTACATTTCCGACCTTTCTTGGACTAAAAAAATCAAACATCCGTCCGAATTCTGCAACGTAGGAGACAAATTGGATGTTGTCGTTCTTGAGCTTGACATTCCTGCAAGAAGAATTTCTTTGGGACACAAGCAGCTTCAGGAAAACCCTTGGGATAAATTTGAATCTAAATATGCGGAAGGAACTGTGCATTCAGGAACTGCAACCGAAGTTTTCGACAAAGGAGCTCAGGTTCAGTTTGAAGATGCGGAAGTAGAAGCATTCTGTCCTTCAAGATTATTGGAGAAAGAAGATGGTTCCAAAATCAAAAAAGGAGAAACCGCTGATTTCAAAGTAATCGAGTTCAATAAAGATTTCAAAAGGGTAGTAGTATCTCACACAGGAATCTTCAGAGATGAAGAGAAAAAGAACGTAAAAGAGGCTGTAAAAGCTGTAAGTTCTTCTTCAAACGAAGAAAAAACCACTCTTGGAGACATCGATGCATTAGCAGAATTGAAAAAGAAAATGGAAGAAGGAAAGTAATTCTGATTTTCTTTAGATATAATGAAGCCGTTCTGAATTTCAGGACGGCTTTTTTGTTGGGAATAATTGAGATTATATTTCGTTAAAATTATTATTTGATTATTAGGTTTTGGGTAGAGGTTTTTGTTAAATCAATGACAATTTAATAATTTTTAGCTATATTTTTAAAAATTGAATAATTATTATATCGCTTATTTAAGTGAAAATAATATAAGTTTTTGTTTGTTTTTTTAAGATTTGAATACGGTTATTTATAAAATTTTTATATCTTCGAAAAATATTTTTTAATACCTAAAATAAAATTATATGAAAAACAGAAAACTACCTATTATTATTGCATTTTTTGCGATAGCTTCTGTTGCTCCCGCTTTTGGGCAGAGTAATTCGGATATAGTAAGAACGTATCTGAACAACAGTTCACAGATAAGTAAGGATGTGCACAACAAGGAATTCATCATTGCAAATGAAGACCATTCGCAATCTCTGAAAGGGACAGTAGTGCAGATTCAGCAGACGTACAACGGAATTCCTGTATTCGGGAATTATTCTACATTATTGTTGAAAAATAATGAAGTTGTCAATTTTGTCGGAGATTTCACTAAAAATGTAGCCTTAACATTGGGAAGAGCAGGTGTATCAGATGCATCGTCTGTCTTGGCGAAAGTTGCGCAGAAGCTCAATCTCAACAGTCCGGCTTCTTATGCAAAGACTTTGGCTGAAGGAAAAATGCTTGAACCAAAGCTGGTATATTTTGATAACGGAACTAATTTGGTATTGGCTTACGAACTGGAATTTGCAGAAGAAAAATCCTCTAACCTCTGGCATATTGTTGCTGATGCTAAAACAGCAGAAGTATACGTTCAGCAGAATCTTACATTATCTTGTAATTTTTCGCATGATGCCTACGGCAGAAGCCACAACCACGATCATAACGGAACAGCACTGATGCCGGCAAACTTTCCTAAAAAAGAAGAAAACAAAGCAGTAGCACCATTCCTTGCAAGTGATGCATCATACAGAGTTTTTGAATTTCCCGTAGAAGCACCTTCTTTCGGTTCCAGAACTCTGGCGGTAAATCCTTGGGATTTGACAGCATCTCCTTCCGGATGGCAGAATGATGGAACCACCGAATACAGCATTACAAGAGGAAACAACGTCCATACATATTTGGATGAATCGAGTACGAATGCTATCGGATCATCTGCTGACGGAGGATCAAGCCATGTTTTTGATTTTGATTTGAACTTACCTGCGGATCTTGTCAACCTTTCAAATTATAAAGAGGCTGCAATGACCAATTTGTTTTATGCAAATAATAAAACCCATGACATTTTGTATAAATTCGGATTTACGGAAACTTCCAAGAATTTCCAGTACTACAATTTCGGAAAAGGAGGCACAGGAAATGATTATGTACTAGCTGAAGCACGAGACGGAGCCGGAGTATCCGATTTATCACTCGGTATATACAGCAATGCAAACTTTTCCACTCCATCCGAAGGAAGCAAGCCTCGTATGCAAATGTATGTATGGCTGGGAGCAGCACCTTACTTCGATTACAATGCACCTTCATCAGTTGCCGGAACATCTATTCCTCAAATCGGTTTAGGATTTTTCGGCCCTCCATTGTGGACCAAATCCATAACAGGCGACGTAGCTGTTTCTCCTACTCTTGATGCTTGTACAGCATTGCCGGCAGGTTCCCTTACCGGAAAAATCGGTATTGCCAAAAGAGGAACATGTAATTTTATCCTGAAAGTTAAAAATATGGAAGATGCCGGTGCTATTGCTGCTATTATTTTCAACTCTGCCGATGCCGCAACCAATCCGGGAGAAGCCATCAGCAATATGTCGGGAGACGGTACTACATCAATCACCATACCTTCCGTATTTTTACCACAGTCGCAAGGTGAAAACATAGTTTCACTTATAAACGCAAGTCAAAATGTGAATGTTACTCTGAAACTACCGGTTTATGACGGCAGCTTGGACAACGGTATTATTGCACACGAATATGGACACGGACTTTCTAACAGAACCACCGGAACATCCGTTGCATGTCTTAATTATAACCTTACTAAAGAACAGATGGGAGAAGGATGGTCGGATTTCTTAGCCTTGATGTTTACATTGAGACCAGGCGATACCGCTTCTGTTCCAAGAGGAATGGCAACCTACTCAGCAGGTCAGGAGACCGACGGAGTAGGAATCCGCCCGGCACAGTATTCTCCGGATTTTACTATTAATAATTATACCTATGGTGATACCAACGGAATGGAATATCAGAACTCAAGCGGCGTATTGGTTCCGGATGTACACTCAATAGGATTCGTATGGAATACTATTTTATGGGATCTTCATTGGAAATATGTGGAAAAATACGGATACAATTATAATATTACTGCTGATGCCACTTCCGGATCTGCAAGAGTTTTCCAGACAGTATTGAACGGAATCAAACTTCAGGGATGCTATCCTACATTTATATTGGGAAGAGATGGTATAATTGCAGCAGACCTGGCAGCAACCGGAGGAGAGAATAAATGTCTCATCTGGGAGGTATTTGCTAAGAGAGGTGTAGGTGTTAACGCTTCCGCAGGATCTAAAACCAATATTAATGACCAGGTTGAGGATTTTACAGTACCTGCAGAATGTGCACTTGCAGTATCCGAAACTGCGGCTACAAAAGCCTTAAGCGTATATCCGAATCCTGCTAAAGATGAATTCTATCTTAAAGTACAAGGAGCTGTTACGGGAAAAATCAATGTTGAAATCTTTGACGCTTCCGGTAAACTTGTTTCCAGCCAGAGAATTTCTTCGGATAACAAAGAAGCGATTAATGTACAAAGCCTGCCAAATGGTGTGTACATTGTGAAAGCTACGGGTATCGGTGTAGATACTTCAACAAAACTTATTGTTAGAAAATAATACTTAAAACACATTTTAAATGCCCTCAAAAATTGGGGGCATTTTTTTATGCAAAAATAGGTTTTATCATTTCAAAAGGAGCGGGTATTAGTAGGATTAAGTTATTGTTAACCTATCTAAACAAAATAAGCCCGATAGAATATCGAGGCTCATTTGTATCAAAAAATTCTTTAAACTTTGAAAATTGAACGTTTTTTCGCTTTATGAACGTTCCTTTTATTTCCCAAAAAGGTTTCCGCCCATTCCCGGTATATTCGGCATTCCTTTGCTCATCATCTGCATCATGGCTTTTCCCTGAGGCCCTTGCATCATCTTCATCATTTTTCCCATTTGTTCAAACTGTTTCATCAGCGCATTTACATCTTCCAATTTTCTGCCCGAACCTTTGGCAATACGTTTTTTTCGGTTCATGTCGATAATGGAAGGTCTTCTCCTTTCATTCGGCGTCATGGAATGGATAATCGCTTCGATATGTTTAAAAGCATCATCATTAATATCCACATCCTTAACCGCTTTGCCGACTCCGGGAATCATGCCCATGAGGTCTTTCATGTTTCCCATTTTCTTAATCTGATTGATTTGTTTCAGAAAATCATCGAAACCGAATTCGTTTTTCGCAATTTTTTTGTGGAGCTTTCTGGCTTCTTCTTCGTCATACTGCTCCTGCGCACGTTCTACCAATGAAACCACATCGCCCATTCCCAGAATCCTGTCCGCCATTCTTTCAGGATAGAACAGGTCGAGGGCTTCCATTTTTTCTCCGGTGGAAATGAATTTAACCGGTTTTTCCACAACGGATCGAATGGTTAAGGCAGCACCGCCCCGCGTATCACCGTCTAATTTCGTAAGAACAACTCCGTCGAAATTCAAAGCATCGTTGAATGTTTTTGCCGTATTCACCGCATCCTGCCCGGTCATGGAATCGACTACAAATAACGTTTCATCCGGCTTGATGAAATAATGAACGGATTTGATTTCGTTCATCATCTGCTCATCTACAGCAAGACGACCCGCTGTATCGACGATTACAACATCAAAGTTATTTTCCTTTGCATATTTCACCGCATTTTCAGCAATGGAAGAGGGATTTACAGCACCTTCTTCGGTATAAACAGGAACATTTATCTGCTCTCCCAATACTTTCAGCTGGTCGATAGCGGCCGGCCTGTATACGTCGCAGGCAACTAGAAGCGGTTTTTTGCTTCTTTTTGTCTTTAAATAATTGGCTAATTTTCCTGAAAAAGTAGTTTTCCCCGAACCCTGAAGCCCTGCAATCAATATTACGGACGGTTTTCCCGAAAGGTTGATTCCTTCCTGAGTTCCTCCCATTAATTCCACAAGCTCGTCGTGAACAATCTTCGTCATCAGCTGCCCCGGCGTGAGGGAAGTGAGAACGTTTTGCCCTAAGGCCTTTTCCTGAACTTTTTTGGTAAGGTCTTTTGCTACTTTATAGTTCACATCCGCATCTACCAGTGCACGTCGGATTTCCTTTACGGTTTCCGCTATGTTGATTTCGGTAATCTTTCCGCGTCCGGAAATATTGTGGAGCGCTTTGTCTAATTTATCCTGTAAATTGCCAAACATAATTGTAATTCTGATTTTATGGATTGCAAAAATAAGGATTTTTACAGAAACAGTTTTATGTAAAAAAAAGCGGTTTATATTTTACAAACTCAAAAACAATTTCGGATTGACCGGCTGATTGTTTTTGTGAACTTCATAATGAAGATGCGGGCCTGTGGACCTGCCGGAATTTCCGCTTTTGGCAATCACCTGCCCGGATGCCACTTCGTCGTTGGCTTTTACGATTAGTTCGGAAAGGTGTCCGTACAGTGTGGCAAGTCCATTTCCGTGAGAAATAATCACGCAGTTGCCGTATCCGCCTTTTTTTCCTGAAAAAATAACGGTTCCTGATGCTGCAGACTTCACATCAGAACCAAAAGGAACGGCAAAGTCAATCCCTTTGTGAAACTGCTGCTGTTCGGGTTCTGCGGGAGTATTATTTTTAGCAGCCGGTTCTTCCTTTTTGATAAGGTTTCCCAAACTGTCTTTTACTACTGTTGTTTTTACGGGGTTCACGGAAGCTAAAAGCATTTGTGGAGTTTTGGAAGGAATCGGATTTCTGCGGATTCCGAAATTGGAAGAAATAGAGCCGGAAGCCGGAGTTCCCAAAGGAATCTGGCGGAGTTTGTTCTGAAGACTCACCAGATATTCACTGTACCGGTTGGTTTGTTCAGCCACATATACCGAATTGGAAAGATCCTTCTCGTCGAGCTTTTCGATGCGTTCGTTGGTGATGTTTTTGGCAAGGAGAAAAGCGTTCAGCTGTTGGACAGTCTGATCGATTAAGGTGAGGTTTTCTTTTACTTTCAGATAGTCAATGCTGTCTTTTTCCGTATTAATTTTCACGAGATTCACCTCATAAGTTTTATCTTTCTTCTCGGAGTAGAGCTTTGCAATCCATAAAGCCTGCCCGAAAACTGCAATAAGGAGAATTCCCAAAAGCAGTGTTGCTGTTTTTTTATTCTTTAGAGATTGTTTCAGTTTCATGTTTTTTCAGTGATTTTTAAAATCCGGCTGCAAATTTAAAAAAAAAAGAATTACAGGCGGATACTCTGTTAAAACGATAAATACCGGTCTTATATCATAAAAATATGTTAAAATTTTCTTAATTTTATGTCAAAATTCAATTCAGATATTTTTATTTCACGGTCTTTAATATATTTGTAAAAAACTAATGAAGATTGTAATCCCCTTAAATTCATGATGAAGAAAATAACAAAATCCGAAACAGAGCAAACTTTAAAAACCGCAAAAGAAACTCCTGCAGTAGGAGTAGTAGGAAGCGGAAGTTTTGCAACAGCGATTGTGAAAATGCTGTCTGAAAACTCCGAAATCGTACATTGGTGCGTGAGAAACGAATATGTAAAAGGAGCGATAGAATCCCGAGGACATAATCCGAATTATCTTACAGCGGTGAATTTTAATATTAAAAATATCAGGCTTACAACCGACATTAATGAGCTGGTTACAGCCTGCGATGTGATTGTTCTGGCAACGCCGTCCATTTATCTGGAAAGCGAAATGGAGAAAATGACCTGCGATTACAGCGGTAAAATTTTCGTTTCGGCAATTAAAGGGATTGTTCCGAAAGTGAATGATGTGGTTGCCCATTATCTCCGTGATGAATTTAAAATTGGTTTCCGCTCTCAGGCAGTGATAGCCGGGCCTTGCCACGCGGAAGAGGTCGCAATGGAACGTTTGTCGTATCTCACGATTGCGGCGGCGGAAGATGAAGTCGCGGAAAAGCTGGAGAAACTCTTTAGGTCGGATTTTATCAATGTGCATTCGAGTAAGGATATTTTGGGAAATGAATACAGCGCAATTTTGAAAAACATCTACGCTATCGGAGCGGGAATTGCGAGCGGACTGGGATACGGAGATAACTTTACGGCGGTTTTTGTGTCCAATGCGGTTCGTGAAATGGAAATTTTTCTCGAAGGCATTTATGAAGCGCCTCGCGATGTGAACCAAAGTGCTTACCTCGGAGACCTTCTGGTAACGGCATATTCCCTGTTTTCGCGTAACCGAAGCCTTGGGAATCTGATTGGAAAAGGCTATACCGTGAAATCCGCAATTCAGTCGATGAACATGATTGCAGAAGGATATTATGCAGCGGATTCCATTTACAACACCTCTCAGGAAAAGAAAATGAATACACCGATTATTGATACCGTGTACAGGATTTTATATGAAGAAAAAAATCCGGAAAAGCAATTTAAAAAACTGACAGCCGTTCTTAATTAAAAATAAAACATTAGAAATTGTTTTTAAAAATCTATTGTTTAGGACTATAAAAAAATACGATGAATCTGAGCGAAAACAAGGCGGAAAAAATCTCCGTATTAGAAAAAATTGCCAACAGCATTATGTGGTGGGTTGGTTCTATCCCCTCTCTTATTGCCCATTCCATTTTCTTTATCGTTTGCTTTGCACTGCCGTTGTTCAATATTGTGAAGTTTGATCACATGCTTCTCGTGCTGACTACGCTTCTGTCTTTGGAAGCCATTTATCTCGCTATTTTTATTCAGATGTCGGTCAATAAAAGTTCCGAGCACATTGAAGACCTGAGAGAAGATGTCGAAGAAATTCAGGAAGACATTGATGAAATTCAGGAGGATATTGAAGAAATTCAGGAAGACATTGACGAAATTCAGGAAGATGTGGAAGAAATCAACGAAGACGACGATGAAGACCATACCGAAAGAGCCAGAACCGTAATGCTGAAAAGCAAAGTATCAAGCAATAAATCCGACATCAAACTTCTGAAAGACAAAATCGCAGAACTGGAAAGCCTTTTGGAAGAACTGAGGAAACAGGAAGAGTAAATTTGACTTTGGGACTTTGTGAAAATGAGACTTTGAGAAAATGAGCGTTTATTGGTTTGATGGATTTGAATGTTTGAAATGGTTTGATTTTAAACCACCCCGTCAAAATTTTCTTTTTGAAAATTTTGCCACCCCTCCAAAGGAGGGGAATATTTCCACCTCGAATCTCGTAACTCGTATCACTACTTGGTTCTTTTTCCTTTTTACTTGGCTCTTTTTTCCCTATCTTTGCACACGAAAATTTAAAAAACTTAAATTATAACGTGTTCAATACGGAACACAGAAGAACATTTTTTACTTATGAGTATACCTCAAGCGTTTACAGAAACGATTGTCCTTGCAGACGGCAGGGAAATCACCATTGAAACAGGAAAACTGGCGAAACAAGCCGACGGTTCTGTTGTCGTGAAATGCGGCGGAACGATGCTTCTCGCAACCGTTGTCGCCAACAAAGAAGCCAATCCGGGCGTGGATTTTCTTCCATTAACGGTAGATTACAGAGAGAAATTTTATGCAGGTGGAAAAATTCCGGGGAACTTTTTCAGAAGAGAAGCAAGACCTTCCGACCAGGAAATTTTAACGATGCGTTTGGTGGACAGGGTTTTGCGTCCGCTTTTCCCGGAAGATTTCCACGCGGAAGTTCAGGTAATGATTTCCCTGATTTCTTACGACGGACAGTCTATTCCTGATGATTTGGCAGGCTTGGCAGCATCTTCTGCGATTGCCATTACCGATATTCCGTTTAACGGACCGATGTCGGAAGTGAGAGTTGTGAGATTTGACGGAAAACTTTCCATTAATCCGAGTTATGAATCGTTGAAAGATGCCGAACTGGATATTATGGTCGGCGCCACCAAAGATTCTATCGTAATGGTGGAAGGCGAAATGAAAGAAATTTCCGAGCAGGAAATGCTGGAAGCGATTATTTTCGCTCACGGAGAAATCAAAAAACAAATCGAGGCTCAGGAAAGATTAGCAGCGAAAGTTGGAAAATCTTTCCCAAAAAGAGAATACAGCCACGAAACTCACGACGAAGAAATCCGCGAAAAAGTATGGAAAGAATGCTACGATAAAGTATATGAAGTAGCAAAAACTCCGTCTGCAAAAGAAGAAAGAGGAGAAAAATTCAAAGCCGTTTTGGAAGAATTTTTATCGCAATATGCTGAAAATCCGGAAGAATTAGAAAGAGTAACGCCTTTCGCAAAAATCTATTATCACGATGTGGAAAAAGAAGCAATGCGTCAGATGATTTTGAACGAAAAAGTTCGTTTGGACGGTCGCGACCCGAGAACCATTCGTCCGATTTGGTGTGAGGTGGATTATCTTCCGGGAGCACACGGTTCTGCCATTTTCACAAGAGGCGAAACGCAGTCTTTGACCGCCGTAACTTTGGGTTCTATCAAAGATGCGAATATGGTGGACAGCGTGATTTCCCAATACGACGAAAAATTCTTTTTACATTATAATTTCCCGCCGTTTTCAACCGGCGAAGCAAGACCGCTGAGAGGAACTTCCCGAAGAGAAGTCGGACACGGAAATTTGGCTCAAAGAGCATTACAAGCGGTAATTCCCGAAGAAAATCCTTACACAATCCGTATCGTTTCCGATATTTTGGAAAGCAACGGTTCGTCTTCAATGGCGACAGTTTGTGCCGGAACATTAGCGTTGATGGATGCCGGAGTTCAGATTACAAAACCCGTTTCAGGTATCGCAATGGGATTAATCACGGATAAAAAATCCGGAAAATGGACGGTTCTTTCCGATATTTTAGGAGACGAAGACCATTTAGGAGATATGGATTTCAAAGTAACCGGAACTGCGGAAGGAATCACGGCTTGCCAAATGGACATCAAAATTCAGGGACTTTCTATGGATATTATGGAACAGGCGCTGATGCAGGCAAAAGACGGAAGACTTCACATTTTAAATAAAATCACGGAAACCATTTCCGCACCAAGAACAGACGTGAAACCTCACGCTCCGAAAATGGTATTAATGGAAATTCCGAAAGACTTCATCGGTGCCGTAATCGGACCTGGCGGAAAAATCATTCAGCAGATGCAGAAAGATACCGATACCGTGATTGCGATTGAGGAAAGAGGCGAAATCGGATACATCGAGATTGCCGGAACCGACCGTGAAAAAATCAATCTGGCAGTGGCGAAAATCAACGAAATTACTTTTGTTCCCGTAGTTGGCGAAGTCTATAAAGGGAAAGTAGTGAAAGTAATGGATTTCGGTGCTTTCGTAGCGATTGCCAAAGGAACGGAAGGATTGCTTCACATTTCCGAAATCGAATGGAAGCGTTTGGACAAAGTTCCTTACGCAGAAGGCGACGAAGTGGAAGTGAAATTTATGGGCTACGATGACCGCAAAAAAATGAAACTTTCAAGAAAAGTTCTCTTGCCAAGACCTCCGAAACCGGAGCAAAAACCGAGAGAAGACCAACAAGGATAATCTTTCTTTATCAATAAAAAATCCGCTTCTGAAAATGAAGCGGATTTTTATTTTTTGCTGAAAATCTTTATTTATCCGAATAATGTCCCATTGCTGAAAGAACTTCTACCATTACAGTATCTTCATCAATAGAATACACCATTCTGTCTTTTTGATTGATTCGTCGAGACCATTTTCCGGTAAGTTCGTATTTTAAAGGTTCTGGTTGTCCGGTTCCTGTAGTTGGGTGGTCTTCTAATTCCACCAAAATAGTTTCTATCTTTTTAATGGATGCTTTGTTCCCCGATTTGTAATGTTTTTCCAAATCTTTTTGAGCCTCGGGCTTTATTTCAATCCTAAACTTCCCCATATATCTTTGGTATCAACGATAATCCCTTTTTGTTTTTCGGCTCGTTTGATTTTTTTTACAAATTCCAGGCTGTAAGGACTTTTTTCTTCTATTATCTCAATCCCTTTTTGTTTGGAATAGACTACATCAAGCATTTCTTTGAAAGCCTTTCCTGCTTTTGTCCGCTTGTTTATTTTTAATGTTACCGTTTCCATAACTTTTATTTTTCCTCTAACAAAAATACAAAATATATTGATACAATTTTTCTCACTTATTCATTCCCATTATTTGTAGTTTTTCATAGATTTTATCACGGTAGCTTAAACCTAAGGGAATACTCTTTTTATGGTTCAGAATCACGATATGCTGTTCGATGTAATTGATTTTTTTGATGTTAATGAAGAACGATTTATGGACTCTGCAAATATAATCGAGGTGTTTCAAATCCTCTTCAATAGCGGTTAATGTGCCGTGAAGTATGATTTTGTCGGTTTCCGTGTATAAGCAAATGTAATTCCGCATACCTTCTATGTATAACAATTCGGAAGGAATGATTTTTACCAAACGTTTCTCACTTTTCACAAAAAAACTTTCATCACTTTTTTCGGGCAAAATTGTGGAAGAAACAAGTGTTGTTCTTTGATTATCAATTACTTTCTGTACACTTTTCGAGAAACGTTCCAAAGAAATCGGTTTTAGTAAATAATCCACCGCATTTTGGTCGAAAGCCTCTAATGCATATTGGTCGAAAGCCGTCGTATAAATGATTGCGGGAGGATTGTTAAACATTTTAACAAAATCGGTTCCGCTAATTTCCGGCATTTTTATATCTAAAAAAATGACATCTATATTTTTGTCTTTATTCAGAAAGGCAATCAGTTCAAAAACATTGCTGCAGGTACCTTCCAACTGCAATATTTCAAATTTTGAAATATGATGAATCAAAACATCTTGTGCCAATTTTTCATCATCTACCACTAAACATCTTATTTTGTTCATCTCTAAAATTTTATTTCCAGATTAATCGTAAAAACGTCTTTGTTTTTTTCAATTTCGAGCTTGTGTTTCTCGGGATAGAGCAATTTCAGGCGGTTTTTTATATTTTCAATTCCGATTCCGCCAGCGTCTTTTTTCGCAGATTCCTTAAAATTATTTTTGCAGATAAATATAAGATTATTTTCATCACAGCGTAAAATGGCATCAATATAAGAAGCACCGATAGTGGAATCTGTTCCGTGCTTAAAGGCGTTTTCTATCAAAGGAAGCAGGAGCATCGGAGCTATTTTCACCGAATTTTTCACGGAACGGTAATCGAAAGATATTTTTGCATTTTCGGGTAATCTCAGCTGTTCAATATCAATGTAGGTATTCAGAATGTGGATTTCGTCTGCAATCGAAATTTCTCTTTTTTTCGTTTCGTATAAAGAATACCGCAAAATATCCGACAGTTTTAAAATCACATCAGGAGTTTCTTCCGATTTTTTTATGGAAAGTGCGTATAAACTGTTCAGCACATTGAACAAAAAATGCGGACTAATCTGCGATTTCAGGAGATTGAGTTCTGCAAGATTCTGCTCGGTTTTTATCTGTTTTTCTTTCTTAATTTTCAGCAGGAAATTTTGCAGATTATAACTTGCAAACATCATAATCATTACCAAAATAATTCCCGGAAAAACATCAAAATAATATTGGTGTTTTTCTAAAAATCCAGGAGGGGAGGAAGTTATGCCGATTGGTGTAAAATCAATCAATTCATTACTATTGAACTGATTGTAAAGCCATTGCAAATATTTTCCCAATACAATTACCGTAACAAAAAGCATTATCGAAACTGTACCGAAATATTTTTTGAGGTTTTTCGTATTCCGAAGTTTGGGCAAAAGCAGGAAATTATTAATCCAAGCAGGAACAAAAAGCAAAAAATTGTACAGAAAAATAAACCAAAAAGGTAGATTTTTGTAATTATTTTTGGTAGCGGCAAAAAGTATGAAACCGAACAAAATACTGTTCAGAAATATTCTCAGCCAGTTATATTTTTTGAAATTTCTCATAGCAAAGGGAAGACTGTAAAGGTAATTATTTCCCGATTTCCGAAGCCGGATTTTTACACCAACATACCTGTTTTGTGGACGAATAGTTTTTAAAAGATTGTGAAATTTTACGTCCTGAATTTTCTTCAGTTGGTCAAAAAAACAAAAATTACTTAGAAATTCCTTTTTTTCTTTGTCAATAAATATTTGAACAATGAAAAAATTCGCCTTATTATTGATGCTCGGCTTTTTTGGCTTCCTTTCTGCCCAAAATCCGGATTACAAAAAATCTATTGACAGTTTAATGGATTATTTCCAAAAGAACAATGCTTTTTCCGGAAGTATTTTGCTTCAAAAAGACGGCGAAACGCTGTATAAAGGCAATTTCAACAAATTCGGTAATGCTTCTGAAAATTACAGAATCGGCTCCGTTACCAAAATTTTTACGGCAATTATTATTTTTCAGTTGATAGAAGATGGAAAACTTGCTTTGGATACAAAACTCAATCAATTTTATCCTTCGGTAAAATATTCCGACAGAATTACCATCGGCAATATGCTGAACCACACCAGCGGAATTCACGATTATCTGGAGTGGGAAGAGTATTACAGCAAGAAAAAAAACATTTTTTCCAAAGAAGATTTGCTGAATCTTATTAATAGTCAAAAACCTGATTTTAAGCCAAATAACGACAGTTCATACAGCAATTCAAATTACATTTTGCTCGGTTATATCATAGAAAAAATTACAGGTAAAAGTTTTGAAGACAATCTCAAAGACAGGATTATTAATAAAACCGGATTGAAAAATACCTACTACGAAAAATCCGAAAACGAATATTCCAAAAGAAATATTTCCTACCAATACAACGGCGAAAACTGGGTAAAAGAACCCGAAACAAATCCTTCGCTATCACTTGCAGCAGGTGCGATAGTTTCCACAACGGAAGATTTGACAAAATTGATGAATTCACTTTTCAATGGGAAATTGGTTTCTGAAAAATCTCTTGCTCAAATGGAAAAAATGGACACAAAAAATTATGGCTACGGTTTACACAAAGCGCCATTTTATGAGAAAAAAGGATTCGGGCATACCGGAAGAATAGATGAATCCCGCTCTGTTGTCGGGTATTTTCCGGACGATAAAATTGCATTAGCGATTGTTTCAAATGGAAATACAGTGAACACAAATCAGTTGGCAATAGGAATTTTGTCAAAATATTATCAGAAAAAATATACCTATCCGGATTTTACAGAATACGAAAGCAAAACAGCACTTTCAACCGAAAAATTTACCGGTGTTTACAAAGCAAAACTCGCCGGAATTGTTACCATCGCAAAATTTCATATTTCACAAGCCGGAAAAAACCATCTCTTTTTAAGTATGTACAACAACGGAAAAGACAGTGAAAAACGCTTACTGATTCGCAAAGATGAAAATTATTTTTACTCTCCGGAAAGCAAGGCAGAATTTCATTTTTTATCTGATAAAAAAGGAATAATTACAGGAATAAAATTGGTGCAGGGAAAACAGTCTATTAATTGTAAAAAGATTTAGCAGAATGGGAACCACCTTTTTTTGAAGTGGTTTTTTTATTCAATTCAATGAATTATTTATATTTCAAATTCCCTTTTCAACAGAAGCCTTTTTTTCACATAGCCCTTTTGAGTTAAATCACCTGCAGAAACTGCATCGTATTCACATTGTCTGCATACGTATCAAGTCCCGGGTTCTGCGCTTCTCCCAATCCGACTGAATTTGGGATTTCAAGTTCCGGTTTTGCTACGACACACTGGATTTCCTTTTCATGTTCTGTAAGGAAACTCCGGACTTCCTCAATATTTTTATACCTCGAAAAATTGAGAACAGCCAAAGGGGAGAACAAGGCATCATCCTCTTTCAGCAGAACAAAATTATTGTCCCAGAATTTTTCCTGATTCAGAAGATAAACCGCACGGTTGTAATCGTAATTATTGGCGTATTTGTTGTGATTGACGACTTCCTTAAAATTCATGAAATTCTCAAAAAGCCTGTCTAAAGTAAAATCTTCAGGAATGAAAAGCCTCGTTACGTTCCGGCAACCCAAACCGAAATAACGGAAAATATCTTCGGAAAGTTTTTGGATTTCTTCATCACTTTCGTTCCCTTTCAATACAGCAACGGAAGTCCTGTTTTTACGGATAATGCTGAGATGATTCTGAAAATAATATTCGAGATAACGGGCTGTATTGTTGCTTCCTGTAGCAATCACCGCATCAAATTCCGCCAGCTTTTCCACGAATTGATAATCCACGTTTCCATCGGAAAATTCATTCCACTTTTTCATCAGAAACGGAAGCATGAAGCGGTCTTTGGAAGACAGTTTTATCACGGGAATATGTCCGCTGAGAACAGTGGAAATCACATCATGAAAGCCAACCATCGGAATATTTCCGGCGAGAATAAGCCCGACTTTTTTGGGATTTTTTGAAAAAGGATATTCCTCAAGCCATTGATGAAGATGAGTTTCTGTAAGAAGTTCCGCCCATTGTTTCAGTGCAAATTTTTGATTTTCCGGAGTGAACCACGGATTGTCGACTTCCGATTTCCTAAGTATATTATTAAATTCTGTTTCATTTTCATCATGATTTTCAGGTTCTTTGGATAGAAAATTATGAATGTAAATCCCTATTTTACAAAGTCCTGAAATTTGGTTTTCTCTGTTCATGCCCGCATCAAAATTGTTAAAAATTTCGTAATTTTGTGCAAATTTAAAAAATTAAAATCAGCAATGGCTATCAAAATAACCGATGAATGTATTAACTGCGGTGCATGCGAGCCGGAATGCCCTAATAATGCAATCTACGAAGGAGCTGTAGACTGGAAAGCATCGGACGGTACTGCCCTCAGCGGAAGAGTGATATTAACTTCCGGACTTACGGTTGATGCAGACGATCCGCAGGAACCTGTGAGCGACGATGTATACTTTATCGTAACCGATAAATGTACGGAGTGCAAAGGTTTCCACGAAGAACCTCAGTGCGCCGCTGTATGCCCTGTAGACTGCTGTATTCCGGACGATGAGCATGTGGAAAGCGAAGAAGCATTACTGGAAAAGAAAGCATTTCTTCACGGAGAATAACAGGGAAATTAATCAATTATTATTTACTCTTATGAGCGTTTTTCTAATCATAAATCAAAGAAAACTATATAATCAATCATGAAAAAACACAATTTCAGCGCAGGCCCGAGTATTCTTCCGCAGGAAGTTTTCCAAAAATCTGCAGAAGCAATACTGGATTTTAACGGAATGGGACTTTCCCTGCTCGAAATCTCGCACAGAAGCAAAGAATTTGTTGCCGTAATGGACGAAGCCCGTGCCATCGTAAAACGCCTGATGAACATTGGTGATGAATACGAAGTGCTGTATCTTCAGGGAGGAGCAAGTCTTCAGTTTGCCATGGTTCCTTTCAATCTGATGAAATCGGAAAACGGAAAGGCGGCTTATCTCGACACCGGAACATGGGCTGCAGGAGCCATTAAAGAAGCGAAGAAATTCGGTCAGGTCGATGTTGTAGGTTCTTCCAAAGAAGAAAAATATTCCTTTATCCCGAAAGATTATACGGTAAATTCGGATTACGATTATTTCCACTGTACGTCCAACAATACCATTTTCGGAACGCAGATGAAAGAATTTCCCGATGTGAACGTTCCGATGGTTTGCGATATGAGTTCCGATATTTTCAGCCGTGTACTTGATTTTTCAAAATTCGACCTCATTTATGCCGGAGCTCAGAAAAACATGGGACCTGCCGGAACAACGCTGGTGGTGGTGAAAAAAGATATTTTGGGGAAAACGGGACGGGATATTCCTTCAATCCTGAATTACCAGCTTCATATTGACAAGGAAGCGATGTACAATACACCGCCTGTTTTTGCGGTTTATGCTTCGTTACTCACGCTTCAGTGGCTGGAGAAAAATGGAGGAATCGTTGCTGCGGAAGAACGGAACAATGCCAAAGCGAAACTTCTTTATGATGAAATTGACGCCAATCCTCTGTTTGAAACGTTTTGCAGAGCGGAAGACCGTTCCCTGATGAATGTTTCCTTTAAACTAACGGATGAGGCGAGAAAAGAAGAATTCGACAATGTGTGGAAAGCAGCAGGAATCAGCGGTTTGAACGGACACAGAAGCCTCGGCGGTTACAGAGCGAGTATTTATAACGCCATGCCGATAGAAAGCGTTCAGGTATTGGTTGATGTGATGAAATCTCTTTAATGTAACAATCTATCAATGTAGCAATTTACCAATCTTATATGATATGAAAAAGGAAAATATTGTTTTAAATAAATCTCTTGATTTTGCATTGTGTATCATTGAATTTTGTGAGCTGCTTGAAGAAAAAAAGAAATATGTAGTTGCCAATCAGTTACTGAGAAGTGGAACGAGCATTGGAGCCAATATTCATGAAGCTCAAAACCCTAACAGTAATAATGATTTTATCAATAAAATAAAGATTGCTGCGAAAGAAGCCGAAGAAACAAAATACTGGCTCTACCTTTGTGAACACGCAAAAAGTTATCCTTTTGAAGAGGATTTAAAAATAAAAAATAATGAAATATTATTGCTCCTCTATAAAATATTGAGTACAAGCATTAAAAATAAGAACAACAACCAATAATTGATATATTTTAAAATTGATACATTGATAAATTATTACATTGATACATTGGTAAATTGTTACATTAATAAAATGAAAATTTTAGCAAACGACGGAATATCGCAAAGCGGTGCGGATACCTTGAAAGCGGCAGGAATGGAACTTCTGGATAACAGAGTTGCACAGAATCATCTGATTGATTTCATTAATGAAAATCAGGTGGAAGTCTTGCTGGTGAGAAGTGCGACCAAAATAAAACAGGAGCTTATTGATGCCTGCCCGAGCCTTAAAATCGTTGGGCGCGGCGGTGTCGGTATGGATAATATTGATGCGGAATACGCCATTGAAAAGGGCTTGTATGTTATCAATACGCCGACAGCTTCTTCCCGTTCGGTTGCCGAAATCGTTTTTGCGCATTTCTTTTCCCTTGCGAGATTTCTGCATGAATCGAACAGAATGATGCCTTTGGAAGGCGAAACCCAATTTGATGCTTTAAAAAAATCTTATTCCAAAGCTGTTGAGCTGGAAGGAAAAACGCTCGGAGTAATCGGCTTCGGTTCGATTGGAAAAGAAGTGATTAAAATCGGAATTTCGTTGGGAATGAAAGTAAAAGTTCTCACCCGGAAACCGAAAACAGAAACCGTCAGTCTTGATTTTTTTGACGGACAAAAAGTAAATTTTACCATTACATCTACAAATGAATGGAAAGAATTTCTTCATGATACTCAATTCATCAGCATCAACACTCCGAAAACACAGGAATACATCATTGATGTTCCGCAGTTTGAAATGATGAAAGACGGCGTTTTCATAGTCAATACGGCAAGAGGAGGTGTCATCAATGAAAAACAACTTATCGATTATATCGAATCCGGAAAAGTGGCAGGAGCCGCTCTGGATGTTTTTGAAAATGAACCCAACCCAAGCCTGAATATTCTGATGAATCCCGCACTTTCGCTTTCTCCGCATTTGGGAGGAAATACGCTGGATGCGCAGGAAAAAATCGGACTCGAGCTTGCTGGACAAATTATAGAACTGAAAAAGAAAATATAGGATATGCCAATATTTAAACCTTTTCGCGGTATCAGACCGAATGACAATTATCTTGAAGTATTTCCAATACCTTCGCTGGATAATTTTTCTTCGGAAGAAATTACCAAAATGGCGCAGGAAAACGATTCCTACGTGCAAATGCTGAAGCCTTATCTGGTGAGCAAATCCAAAGATGTGGAACGCAACCTGAGAAAAGTACGCCACAATTTTGAGGAAATGCTGGAAGACAAAAAGCTGGTTCAGGACAGTTCCGCTTATTACCTTTACGAGCAAATTTTGCCGAATAAAACGGTTTTTCGCGGACTGCTCGGACTTGTGAGCGTAGATGAATTTTTTGAAGGAAAAATCAAAAAACATGAAGCTACAATTCCCCAAAGGAAGGAAATGCTGGCTCATTATCTGGAAAAAGTGAATCTTCAGGCTGAACCCGTACTGCTTACCTATAACTCCAATTCTAAAATAGAACTGCTGATGAACCACGAGGAAAAGAATGTTCCCGTTGTTAATTACACTTCAGCCAATGGTACGCGCCACAAAATATGGCGAATCGACAACCGCCTGAAACTCCAGCAGATGAAAGAAGTTCTGGAGCAGGTTGATTCTTTCTACATTGCTGACGGACATCACAGAATCGGTTCCACGGCGCTTAACGCAGCCAACCAGAGGGAAAAAAATAAAAAATACACCGGAAACGAACATTACAACTATGTGTTCAGCTATCTCGTTTCCAAAGATTCCATTAAAATCAACGATTACAATCGTTTGGTAAAAAATCTCAACGGATTGTCTCCGCAGAAATTCCTTAAAAAATTAGAAGCCTCCTTTCTTATCCATGAAAAAGGTGAAACTCCGTACTATCCGTCTCAAAAATTTCATATTTCTATGTATCTGGACGGGAAGTTTTACAGTCTCCACGTAAAACACGACCTGCGAATCGACCGGGAGCATATCCACGACCTTGACCATAATCTTCTGGAAAAATATATTTTTAACGATATACTCGGAATACAGCTGGAATCAAAAAGTGATAATATCGAATACATCAAAGGAACTTCTTCTATTGAAGGAATTAAAGCTATAAAAGAAAAAGTGGATTCCGGAGAATTTGCTGCAGGATTCGGGATTTATCCTGTAAGTTTTTCAGATTTGGTAAGAATTTCTGACCAAAATATCAAAATGCCTCCGAAATGCACACTGATAGAACCGAAACTGATGACGGCTCTCGTGATGTATGATATGAAATAATGCAGGAGCTGTATGAGCCTGTTTAAATTTTATTGCTATTATTTTTTATAGCAATTTTGAGATGGATTTTTTGCTTTTTGTTCGAAGATTTATCGGGATAAATCGAGAATGAAAAGTGAAAAATACGCTCAAAAGGGCAGAAAAATAATGCAAAGATAATTCTTGAGAGTCAAATTCAATATTTCGTTAAAATTTAAACAGGCTCTTAGTAAGAAATAAAATAATTTCATAAAAATAATCCAATGAAAAAATTACTATCCATCACAGCAATACTTTTCGGAACATTACTCGCTTTGGCGCAGGCTCCCGAAAAAATGAGTTATCAAGCCATTGTCAGAAATGCTTCCGGGCAACTTTTGCAAAATCAGAATGTCGCCGTTAAGGCAAGTATTCTGCAAGGTTCAGCCACAGGAACAGTCGTTTATTCCGAAAGACTGACGGGGACAACCAACGCAAACGGACTTCTCTCCGCCGAAATCGGAACAGGAACGGTTTTATCGGGAACATTCAGTAGCATTAACTGGTCATCGGGAAATTACTGGCTGAAAACCGAAACCGACCCAGCCGGAGGAACGAATTACACGATTGCCGGAACGTCGCAACTATTGAGCGTTCCGTATGCGATGTATGCGAAATCGTCGGGAAGCGGAGCGTCTTTAACATTGCCTTATGTCGGAACATCGTCTGCGGATAATGTGATTCCGTTCAGAATCACAAACTCCGGCGGAACGCTCAATCAGGCAGGTTATTTTGAAAACACGAGTGCTTCCAATTCAGCACCTGCATTGATGGGAATCAACTATTCTACCGGAAGTTTCGGGACAGGAGTAGAAGGTCGGGCGCAATCCAATACCAACGGAAACGGGTCAGCCGGGCTAAAGGGTTATCTCTTAGGAACAGGCAATTCGGGAGCGGGTGTTTACGGCTATGCGCAAAATGCTGATGGTGTTAGCGGCAGCACTACTGACGGCATAGGTGTTGTGGGGTCTGCCAGCGGAAGCGGCACCGGTGGTTATTTTCGGTCAACCAGCACGGGTTATTCGTTAGAAACTCTCGGCCCTTTGAAATTGGGTAATATCAATGCCGGTTCAGGAAAAGTTCTTACCTCTGATGCCAGCGGAAACGCAACCTGGCAAGACGTAGTAACTCCTAAGGTTCATTTCAGCAGCGTGGGAGGCAGTTCACAGGCTATTCCTCAAAATACCGCTACCAATATTAATTCTTGGACCAATAATGACGAAGCCGGAGGTTTCAACTACAATTCAACGACAGGGGAATATACCATACCGGTAACCGGATATTATTCCGTAACAGCACAGGTTTCTTGGAGTGACGCTAATACAGTAAACGCTGTTTCTCCAGCCAACGTAGCAATAGTTGTAAATGGTATTTCCGTTAAAACCGGTTTCAGTAATTCTTCGGTATCAGGGGTATATTATAGTGATGCTTCTGTAAAACTCGAAAAAACATTTACCGCCGGTGATAAAATTAAAATAAAGGTCTATCAAGCCGGCAGAGCCACTAACAGTTTGTATGGCGAGGGAACCAATTTCGCTATCCATTTAATTCATAAATAAATTTTACAATGAAAAAACGATTATCCGTAACCGTAATAACATTAATCTACTAAACCAATACCCCTTTTTCATAAACCCGGAAACCTGCATTTTTGCAGGTTTTTTTTAATCCCAATCTTCCGCCACGAATTTCATCGTCATTCTTCCGTCGGAAAGCGTGAGGAAATGTCCCTCGATTTTGTATCGGTTCATTTTGGGCAAATCTTCCACAAAAGATTCTTCTAATTTCATTTTTCCCTCACAATACATCATTGTGGCTCTGACTTGCGAAAAATCTATTTGGTTTTGGTTTTTCATTTTGTAGCCGAAAAACATTCCGTTGCAGCCCATTTTTGCGCCGCCGTTTTCTTTTTGGGTCAAATCGATATTGGCTCCTAATTTTATGAGTTCTGCTTTTGTAAAATCCCGATATTCCACGAGCATCCATTTTCTGTGAAGATTATTCATTACTTCCGTTGTTTTTTTGTCCGATGATTTGCAGGATATTGCCAAAAATATGACGGATGACAGCAGAGTGAAGAGTTTTATAAATTTCATTTTTAAAATTTTCCGAATGTCTTTATCCAAATCCATACCAATAGAATCAAAATAATCATTAATTTAGCACCAATTAAATTTCTTTAAAAATGAAAAAAATATTTTTACTCGCCACCTTTTTATTGAGCTTTCTTCAGATAAAAGCTGACGAAGGAATGTGGCTTATGATGCTGATTAAGCGCCTGAATCATACCGACATGCAGAAAGAAGGATTGAAGCTGACTCCGGAAGAAATCTATTCCGTGAACAACTCCAGCCTTAAAGATGCCATCGTTCAGTTTGGTGGCGGCTGTACTGCGGAAATCGTTTCCGAACAGGGGCTTTTGTTCACCAACCACCACTGCGGTTATGGAAGCATTGCAGGACTTTCCACTCCGGAAAAAGATTATCTTACCAACGGATTCTGGGCAATGAACAAATCCGAAGAAATTCCTGCGCCGGGACTTTCTGTTCGTTTCCTTGTGAGAATGGACGATGTAACCCAAAGAATTGCCGGAAAACTGAATAATTCCATGACTTCCGAAGAGAGAAAAAAAATCATTGATGCCGAATACAAAGCTATCCAGACCGAAAATTCCGAAAACGGAAAATATACGGTTGTGGTAAGGGATTTCTTCAACGGAAATGAATTTTACTATTTCGTTTATCAGGATTATAAAGATGTCCGCCTTGTAGGAACACCTCCGAATTCTTTAGGAAAATACGGAGGCGATACCGACAACTGGGAATGGCCGAGACACACTGCGGATTTCTCTGTTTTCAGAATTTACAGTGATGCCAACGGAAATCCTGCGGAATATTCCACAGCCAATGTTCCTTTAAAACCAAAACATTCCCTTCCTGTTTCTCTGAAAGGATATGAAAAAGACAGCTTTGCCATGATTGTAGGCTATCCGGGAAGAACCAACCGCTACCTCACTTCCTACGGAATCGACCAAATGGTGAACAGAGATTATCCGGCTTGGGTAGAAGCATCCAAAACAGCAATGGATGTGATGAAGAAGTACATGGACAAAGACCAGGCAACCAAACTTAACTATGCTTCCCAATACGCAAGTGTAGCCAACTATTGGAAAAACCGACAGGGAACGATTGATGCCGTAATCAAAAACGGAACTATCACAGACAAACAGAAAGTAGAAGATAAATACCTGCAATGGGCCGTTCTTCCTGAAAATGAAGCGGTTTACAGCGGAGTTCTTGTTGATATTCAAGGGTATTACAAACAGACCTCTGCACGAAATGTAGAGCGTAATTACAGTTCTCAGCTTCAAAGAAACGCAAAATACCTCCCTGTTGCTTACCAGCTTGGAAGCCTTTTCAAAACGTATGCCGACCAGGATGATGCCGGAAAAACCGCGATGAAAGGCAAAGTTCAGGATGCAATCAACAAGGCTTATGATAAATTCAACAGCCAGCTTGAAGGAGATATGCTGACGCAAATGATTGCCCTTTACCAAAGAAAAGTAGACAAATCCATAGCTTCTGAAACGCTTGCCGGAGTAAATGCTGCTGAAGTTTCCAACATTGCGTATACTTCCATTTTTGCCAATAAAGAATCTGCGCTTTTGTTCCTCAACAATCCGGACCGACTGAAAATCGATGCAGACCCGTTGAAGAAAATCGCAGACGGATATATTACTGACCAAAAACTTTTAGGAGAGCGTTTTGCTAAAGTAGACGATAATTTTCAGGAAAAAACAAGATTGTTCCTCGACGGACTCAGAAAATCCCAGCCGGAAAAAAGTTTCTATCCTGATGCCAACTCTACCATGAGGCTTACCGGCGGCAAAGTAGTAACGCTTCCTGTGCGTTCCGACAGACAGTATTACGGAATTTCCGAAAAAGACAACTATTACACTGATGTAAGAGGAATGGTGGCGAAATACAAAAAAGGAGATGAAGAGTTCGATCTTCCGCAGAAATTCCTTGACATGATGAAGAAAAAGGATTACGGAAGATATGCCGATAAGAAGACCAAACAGCTTCAGGTAAACTTCCTTTCCGATAACGACATCACGGGAGGAAATTCCGGCTCTCCGATTATGGACGGAAGCGGAAATCTTCTCGGTCTTGCTTTCGACGGAAACAGCGAAGCATTAAGCGGAGACATCGTTTTCGAGCCGGAATGGCAGAGAACTATCAACGTGGATGTACGTTTCGTACTTTGGGTAATCGAAAAATACGGAAAAGCAGGGCATCTTATCAGCGAAATGACTTTAGTACAGTAAACAAATTTCGTTACTTAAAAAACAGAATAAGGCTGCCTCACCGAGACAGCCTTATTTTTGTAAAATTATCCTAAAAACTATTATTTTTTCTCCTGTACTTCCAAGGCGTCATACTCTTCCGGGTCTGCTTTGTAAATTTTGTATTTCACGCTGTATCCTTCCGGAACGTACAGAACGATTGGCATGCGCCCGTTGTAATCCGCCAGATAACTTGCAGAAGAATACACAAACTGAGTTTTAGTACCCGTTTCCGGACATGCTTTCATGGTTGCGGATGCATTTCCGTTTGAGGTGAATACCAAATACTGATAGCCCCATCCTTTCAGCTCGCTCTGCGTGAATTCGCCGGGAAGCCTGTACTGGTTGCATTTGTCGGTTTCCATGTCTTTTCCTACGAAGATTTCTATTTTTTTATTGGAATCTTCTTTGGAGTGAGGAACTTCGATTACTACTTTTTTCTGGTTTTTTCCCGCTTTCGGGAAAATCCCTGTGTCTACCTTCACATTGGTTTGTGCCATCACCATATTAGCCATAATTGTAAACATAAAAATAAAAACTGCTTTCATTGATTTCTTGTTCATAATTTTTTGTATTTGTGGTTTTCCTAAAGCCAATAAACATGCCAAAATTAAAAACAAGTTAACAATTTTAAGCAATATAATGTTAAACAGTTTTTTTGTAATCACTTGTTTTACAATGGATTTAAAATTAAACACTTCAAAACATTTTTTTATTTTTTAAGAAGATGAAAGAAAATCATTTTTTACTGTTTGATGTGGTGTGTGGTTTGTTTTTTATCGTTATTTTCAGAATAGCGGAGGTTTATTCGTACAAAGCGGAGACTTTTCCCAAAACTTAAATATCTTTGTGAAAATTTTGAAATGAAAATCCTGATTGCCAACGGCCCGAACCTCAACCTACTCGGAACAAGAGAACCCGAAATCTACGGAAATACCACAATGGACGATTGTATTAAAAATCTCTGTTCCCAATTTCCGGAAGATGAAATCACCTATTTTCAATCCAATCACGAGGGAGAAATTATCGACCGCCTCCAGCATGAAGATTTTGATGCCCTGATTCTCAATATGGGAGCTTTTACCCATTATTCCTACGCTATTGCAGACTGCCTGAAAAACATTAAAAAACCGAAAGTGGAAGTGCACATCAGCAATATCTACAAACGCGAAGAATTTCGGCAGAAATCCGTAACGGCGGCTTATACGGATGCGATTCTTTCCGGTTTCGGACTGAAAGGTTATGAGCTTGCAGTTTTAAGTTTGAAGATTTAAAATCATTAACCACGAAAAGCACCAAACACACGAAAAAAAGACAGAACTCCGCTGGAGTTCAAAATTCACAATTCAATATTTGCTACTACACAGATATTTGTCCTCCGGAGCAAATATTAAAAACTCCTCAGGGATTCGCTGAGGAGTTTTTAACCAAATTTAGTTTATATGAAAAAATTATAACTGCGGGCCTGCGGCAACCAATCTCTGTCCTTCTTCAGTATCGCAGTACTGTTTGAAGTTTTCGATGTATTTTGCTCCTAAATCTCTTGCTTTAGCTTCCCATTCCGTTGCATCTTTGTAAGTGTCGCGCGGGTCTAAGATTCCTTCGGAAACGTTGGGAAGAGCTGTAGGAATTTCCAGGTTCAATACCGGAACTTTTGTTTTTGGTGCATGGTCGATAGCACCGTTGATAATCGCATCGATGATGGCTCTTGTATCTTTCAGAGAAATACGTTTTCCTGTTCCGTTCCATCCTGTGTTTACCAGATATGCTTTTGCTCCGTGCTCTTTCATTTTACCAATCAAAGTTTTAGAATACATAGTCGGGTGCAAGGTAAGGAACGCCTCACCAAATGCAGGAGAGAATGAAGGCTGAGGTTCTGTAATTCCTCTTTCAGTTCCTGCTAATTTGGATGTGTATCCGCAAAGGAAGTGATATTGTGCCTGGTCATCGTCCAAAACTGAAACAGGAGGCAGTACTCCGAATGCATCAGCAGACAGGTAAACGATTTTTTTGGTGTGTCCTGCTTTGGAAGGAAGAACGATTTTATTGATATTGTAAATCGGATAAGAAACCCTTGTGTTTTCAGTAATAGAGTTATCTGTAAAGTCAATTTCTCCGTATTCATTTACCACAACGTTTTCAAGAAGCGCATCACGTTTGATGGCTCTGAAGATGTCCGGTTCTTTTTCTTCTGTAAGGTCGATTACTTTTGCATAACATCCGCCTTCGTAGTTGAATACTCCGTGGTCATCCCATCCATGCTCGTCATCACCAATCAGATAACGTTTAGGGTCAGCGGAAAGCGTGGTTTTTCCTGTTCCGGAAAGTCCGAAGAACAATGCCACATCACCTTCTTCGCCTACGTTGGCAGAACAGTGCATAGAAGCCATTCCTTTCAGCGGAAGATAGTAGTTCATCATGGCGAACATTCCTTTTTTCATTTCACCTCCGTACCATGTTCCTCCGATGATCTGGATTTTTTCGGTAAGGTTGAACATGACGAAATTTTCGGAGTTCAGTCCTTGTTCTTTCCAATCCGGATTGGTTGTTTTGGAGCCGTTCATTACGATGAAATCAGGTTTTCCGAAGTTTTCCAGCTCGTGAACAGAGGGGCGGATGAACATATTGGTTACAAAATGCGCCTGCCAAGCCACTTCCATTACGAATCTTACTTTAAGTCTTGTATCGGGATTTGTTCCGCAGAATGCATCTACAACATATAGTCTTTTGGATTTTGATAATTGTTCCAGAACGAGATTTTTACAGTGCGTAAAAGTTTCCTGAGTTGTCGGGAAGTTTACTTTTCCGTCCCAGCAGATGGTATCTTCCGTAATAGAATCTTTTACAATATATCTGTCTTTCGGAGACCTTCCTGTGAAAATTCCGGTTTTTACGGCAACAGCTCCCAAATCGGTAACCGCTCCTTTTTCAAATCCCTGATTTTTGGCGGACATTTCTGCCTGAAATAATTCTTCATAAGAGGGATTGTACACCACCTCGTGGTAACCGGTAATTCCTAAATCGTGAAGTTCCTGAATAATTCTAATGTTCTTCATAACTATATATTTCTTTAATAATTCTTTTTTTGCACTTCAAATTTACGACATGCCTGAGGGAATCAAAGTCTGTAAGATAATGATATTCGTCAGATTTTGCAAGAAAACTGAAATATGAAATAAAATATTGAGAATCAAAGAATTACTTCCTCCCAACGAAATACGGTAGAAAATCCTCTTTCCGAAAACCATTCTTCATGCCCGTCAAATTCCGAAGTCATGACAAAGTCTCCGCCCCATGCTCCAAGGCTTTTCACAAAGGAAGGGCAGCCTTTAAAATACTTTTCTTTCACGGTAGGAATACCGAGAAATGACGAAAGTTTTTCCTCGTGAAGCACCATCAGTTCAGAGAACGTTTCGATAGTATTACAGTCGAGAACCTGCTTTGTAATCTCCGTAAATGAATGGATGAATGTTTCGGATTTTTCTTTTGAACGGTAAAGCCTGATTCCCTCTCTGGAATCCTGCTTTTGATTGAGATGAATAAAAATCAGTTTATCCCTGAAAACAGGCTCGTAATGCAGTTTCTGCACGGTTCTTCCCTGTTTTGTAATCCGGAAAAGTACTGCACTTTTTTCCTTTGCCACGGCAATATCATAACCGCTTCCGCCCAATGCTCTGTCATTGAGCTCAAAAGCGTCAATTTCCGCCCATTCCGCCAGATTATTCATCAGTGTGGAACTGCTTCCCAATCCGAAATCCGGAGGAAACTGAAGATTGGTCGTAATGGAATAAGACGAATCAGAATGAAGCCTCATTACCGATAATTCCTGAACAATCCGAAGGGTTTTAACAACAAATTCTGCCGATTGAGGAAGATTGGTTTCAAGAATTTCCCAATCTTTATAATTTAAACAAATGTTTAGCCAAAATTTATTTTGATGAAGTGCATTCCATACCAACTGCGATTTACCATCCGGAATTTCTTCCCATGAAAACTCCTGCCCGAGTTGAGTGGGAACAGCCAGTACGGCAGCACCGTCCAATGCAACATATTCCGAAGTGAGCATTAACTTTCCGGGCGAAAATATACTGCTCATCATCAATTACAATGCGGATGAAACTTCGGCAGAACCGTCAATTTTCTTAATCAGTCCCTGAAGTGTTTTTCCGGGTCCGACTTCTACAAATTGTTCTGCGCCGTCTTTTATCATATTCCGTACGGATTGTGTCCATTTTACAGGGCCTGTAAGCTGAGCGATAAGGTTTTTCTTAATTTCATCAGAATCGGTTACGGCTGTTGTTGTGATATTCTGATACACCGGAAGCATCGCCTTTCTGAATTTCGTATTTTCGATGGCTATGGCGAGTTTTTCCTGTGCAGACTGCATCATCGGTGAATGGAACGCTCCGTTTACGGGAAGCAGCAAGGCTCTTTTTGCACCGGCAGTTTTCATGGCTTCGCAAGCCTTTTCAACTGCGGAAGTTTCTCCGGAAATTACGAGCTGCCCCGGGCAGTTATAATTGGCAGGAACAACAATTCCTTCTATTTGAGCGCAGATTTCTTCCACCTTTTCATCTTCAAGACCGAGAATTGCCGCCATGGAACTCGGATTGGCATCACAGGCTTCCTGCATGGCTTTTGCTCTTTGTGAAACAAGAGTAAGCCCGTCCTCAAAAGAAAGAACACCATTCGCCACAAGAGCGGAAAATTCTCCAAGTGAATGCCCGGCAACCATTTCGGCTCCGATTCCGTTTACGGCTTTCAGAGCAGCGACTGAATGAATAAAAATAGCTGGCTGGGTAACTTCTGTTCTTTTAAGGTCTTCTTCTGTTCCGCTGAACATAATGGACAGAATGTCGAATCCTAAAATAGAGTTTGCGGATTCCATTAAATCCTTAACATCCTTTCGGGAATCGTATAATTCTTTACCCATCCCTACAAATTGGGAACCTTGTCCCGGGAATACAAGCGCTTTCATGATATAGTTAGTTTTTTTGTTGACCAATTATGTTTCATATTCAAAATTCCGGGTTCTTTATTCCGGATTGAAAATTTTTCTTATTTTTTCAATGGTTTCGCCCATTCATTAGGCTTCACCCATTCATTGGGCTTCACCCAATGCTGTTGATGTCGCCACTTCGTGGCTTTTTAAGGAAGCAACCTCACCACACGATAGCCTTTATTGACATAAGCTCCGTTTGGTTTTACTCTTTCAAATTCAAATTTTGTAGCGAGTTGTGTTTGGGATTTTCCCATCTGTTTTAGGATTTCTCCTTTTTTATTTTCTCGGGAGAGCATATCATTTACCACATCAAAACCGATGATATTGTATTTTGACGGAACTTTGCAGTATTTTTCCTTAAAATCAGCAAGAATTTCTTTCTCAAAAGAACCTTCAGTATTGATGGCCCGGTCTCTCAGATACACAAGGCTTACTGTGCTGAGTTCATCCGCTTTCTTTTCAAACTGCGGTGAATAGAACATACTGAATGCTTTGATTCCTGCTGTTTCAGCACCGAGTTCAACCATTCTGTCGGCAAACGCAGTCCCTTTACTGTCATCTTCAGAAGCGAGAATGGCAATCACGGGAACGGATTGTCCTGTCATCATATTCTGGTCTGCCTGAATTTCCGAAGGTGTATTTACGATTGTTACAACTGCTCCTTTCAGTGTTTTTTCAAGTCCGTTTTTCAGGTAATCGGCATTGGTTTTATCTTTGTCCGCTACGATGTAAATTTTTTGATTGGAATATACGTCCTTCACTTCTTTTATAATCCTGTCGGCGTAAAACTGTTCGTTGGTTTCCACAATAATCAGGTTGCTGTAATCGTATAAATCTTCCGAATTGGCAAATGGCGCAACCACAGGGATTTTATCTTTTTTCACAAAATCGAGGACTTCAATCACATTAGATTTGAAGAAAGGTCCGATGATAATGTCGGTATTATCCGGATTTATCTGAACCAATGAGTTTTTAAAGCTGTTTTCGCTTCCTGCATCGATTACTTTCACATCCATTTTCAGTCCTGCTCTTGTATTTCTTTCAATGGCAAGTTTCGCTCCGGCAAGGAAATCGGAAGCCAGCGTGCGGTATTTGGTATCATTGCTGTCGAAGCCAAAAGGAAGCATCAGCACCACGCTCAGCGCATCTCCTGCTTTTTTCTCGTAAATGGCATCTGTTTTTCTGATTTTCAGAACCATTCCGTTTTTGAGTCCGTTGGTGAGTTCCGGATTCAGCTCAAGAAGTTCATCCAGCGAAATCCCGAATCTGTTGAGAATCCCGAAAACCGTGTCTCCGCTTTGAACGGTGTAGGTAACATAATCCCCGGAAACAACAGTTTTCACGGGAGGTGCGGGCGTTGTGTTTTGTGTAACAGGTGTTGTTTTTGTTTCTGCAGTTTCCGTTCCTTTTACTTTAATAACATCGCCGGCATGCAGTCCTTTTTCTTCCAAACCGGGATTGAGAGCAAAAAGCTGTTTCTGATTAATGCCGAATTTTCTTCCGATTTTAAAATAATTATCTTTTTCCTGAACGATATAGGAATCGTCCGGAGCTATTGTTTTTTTATCGACAACAGGGTCAATTTGGTTTTCCACCGGGTTTTTTCCCGCCTGATTGTTCAGATTATCGGAATTTGAAGTATTATCTCCGTATTTATTGATATTTTCAAGAGGAAGCACCACTTCATCACCTATTTTCATGTGAGAATCCAGATTGGGATTGAGTTTTCTGAGTTCCGCTTCGGAGATTTTGTACTGTTTGGTAATTCCGTAAACGGTTTGTTTCGGTTTCAGGATAATTTTACCCAATTTCCCTGAAGATGCAGGAACGGAAGAACCGGAATTAGTCGTAGTTCCGTTTTTCTTAATTACCAAAACCTGCCCGATACTGATGGCCCCGTCTTTTACAGTCGGATTCAGTTTGTAGAGTTCATCCAGCGTGATGCCGTATTTTTTGGAAATACCATAAGCACTTTCACCCTGCGCAACCGTATGCGTTTTCTGCGAAAAAACAGAAGTAAAGAACAGAAAACCAGCTAATATGAAGATGTTTTTTATCATTTTTAAACATTAACAGATGCAAAAATAATGCTTTAAAATCAAACCGAAAAAATAATCAGCTCCGATTTATGAGCAATCATTTGTTGATAACAATTCCGAAGCCATTCTTTCCCCTCATCCTGAAAGAATATGCTGAAATTATATATGCGCTCCTGCCAGTTGCCCAGCGGATGTACGGAAAGGAAAAGCGTTTCCAGGCGTTCGAGTTTTTCGCTCTGCTTGATTTTTTCTGCACGGAGCAGTCTTTTTTTCATTCGTTCAAAAGATTTCAGCTGGCGCGCTTCTTCGGCGCTCACCATGTTTCCGAATGTTTTATCGGTTTCCGAAGCAATGTTTTTCAGGTCGAGGAAATTGGTTTTTATTAGGTTTTCTTTTTCTTCCAAAACTTTGGAAACCTGACTGTTTTCCAAAAGCAAACCTTTTGTGAGTGAGGCAAAATCTTTAAAAAAATCCTGAATTTTCAAACCTTCTTTTTCCATTTTTTTAAGGTTTTTCTCCGAAACAAACAACATGGAATTTCGAGGTATCAGAAACGGAAAAACAAGACCGGTTTCTTTAAAATAATCCGCGAGTTCGAGCCAGTACATCACTTCGGCATTTCCACCGATGTAGCAGAGATTCGGGAGAACGGATTCCTGATACACCGGGCGCAGAAGGGCATTTGGGCTGAAACGTTCGGGAAAATTTTCTAATTCTTGGAGAATTTCTTCTTCCGAAAAAGCAATTTCCGTATCGACAACAATATATTTATCTCTTGATTTTTCAATGCGGTTTCTTGTTTCCGAAAGATAAAAAAGGTTGATTTTCCGCGGATTGACCTGCGCTTTTCCGTATTGAGATTTCAGAAAATCCACTTTTTCTTTGGAAAAAAGGTGAAGTTTTTCTTCAAGAAGTTCATCCCTAAAAATGGTTTTCATTTCGACTTTCAGCAAAGCATTATCACCGTCAAGAATCAAAAGTCCGTATTCTGAGAAAAGTTCGTGTACCAATATTTTCGTCGCTTCTGAAAGTGTTTTTCCTTTGACATAAGCCTTTTTCATCATCAGAATCAGCTCTGTTCCGAAAACGGAATCACGAAATTCCTGCGAAAATGCTTCTTCAAAATTCACTTCATCAAGCACGATTCTTCCGACGGCTCCTCCGCTTTTCCCCGAAATTTCATAAAATTGAGTTTCGGTGCGAAAATGATTGATTTCTTCAAAATCATGGTCTTCCGTTGCCATCCAGAATACGGGAATGAAGTGATTTTCGGGCTGTAATTTTTTAAAATCTTCCGCCAATTTAATGGTTTGGAGAATTTTATAGATAAAAAAAACCGGACCTGTAAAAAGATTAAGCTGATGTCCGGTAGTAACCGTAAAGGTATTGTCCTCCGAAATTTTTTCAAGATTTTTTTTCTGAATTTCCGATAGCTCGAGGGATTGATGTTGTTGTTTCAGAACTTCAGAAAGTGTTTTCCTTTTTTCAGAAGAAAAATTTTCTTTCTTTTTCTGAATCTGCCCGGAAAGTTTTTCATCAGTATACAGCATTTCTCTGAATGCGGGAATTTCTCCGTTCAGATAGTCTTTTATCAGCTTCGGAATGGTGCTGATTTCCTGAAAAGATATGTTTGTAATTTTTTTCAATACTATTTCTTTTTTACTATCTGTTCTTTTGTCTTGAAACAAAAGAACCAAAAATTCAAGACTTGGAAACTCCGGCTAAAATTTTAAACAATTTCCTAAAATTTCCAAAACTCGAGCGGAAAGATAAATTAGTCGCATAATTAAAATTTGTCCCGCTCTCGAACAGTGGAAATTTTTTAACGGAAATTTTTTAAAATTTCTTAACGCCTCCGCTTCCTATGTCAAATATTTCATTTTCATCAATTATATTTAATGGAAAAGATACCACACGATTCCGAGATTCAGCCTGAAGTCGTAAATGGGATAATACGGTGCGGTATACGATTCGTTCTGCATAATCGAATTATTGATATGCTGTCCTTCGATGAAAAAAAACATTCTCTTCACTTTCATATTAAGATAAACATCCGCAATCGGCTGTCCTCCGATGGAATATCCTGTGGAATCCGGAAGTATGAACTCATTGAGAACCGGCGAATAGTTGCGGGAAGCAAATTTTGAGAAATAATAGGTCTTGATTCCTGCCTGAAATTCCGCCGAGTCTTTGAATACTTTGGACTGCCAGTAGAGGTTCAGCCTTCCGATGAATGCCGGAGCAGGAAATAATTCTTTATTGGTAAGCGTGCTTTGGAAAAGCAGTTTTGTATTCAGGTGAAATTTCCGGTAATGAAAAGTTGCATCTCCTCCAATCTGCGAGATATTCACGGACGAACCGCTCTGTGCAGGATTGGCATTTTCATTAAAATAGGCAAATTTGTCGATTCTGTAATATTTGGCAAAAACCGATGTGTCAAAATACGGAATACTGATTTTTCCGCCTGTTTCCGTTACAGTCTGGTTTTCAAATCCTGCAAAATCGTAATTGAATTTCAGGTAAGGAGAATGGTTCAGAAGATAGTTGAACGACGGTGCTGCGGACTGAAAATTCACAAAAGCCTCCGCTTTGTAATCCTTAAACGGCTCAAAAACAGCATGATTGGCAAGACGAATGTAATTTCCGAATGCACCGCCATTGGAAAATTCTGCAAAAGAGCGGAGGTCGAAACGATTCCAAAGATTGATTTCTAATTTTCCAACTGCTCCGAAACGGTTTTCGTTATATGTTTTCGGGAGATATGGATTCTGCGGAAGTTCTATATTATTGGTCCCGAATTGTATGTTTTGATAACGCACACCTGCTTCCAGACGAAATTTTTCTTTATCAAAGAGCAAAGTAACGGTATTGCTTAGGTTTTTAGAGTGTTTTTTTGAGGAAAGAGGCATTTCATCAATGATGCTTGACTGGTTTTCATAAAAACTTTCTGTTGCTGTCTGGCTGTAATAATATTTATTGCCCTGATGATAAATCGTGTGCTTAATTTTAAACGGAAATCTTTCCACATTAAAAGGCGCAAACTGATGGCTGAAATAGTATCTTCTGTATGAAAAACGGGAATCAGAATAGCTGAGATTGACTTCCAGATTTTCTCTGTTTTTAAATTCATCTTCTTCACTCAAAAATATGCTAAGGTCGGCTATTCCACCGTTTTCCTCGTTGTTGACGTTCTGGTGAAGGTAATGCGCAAAGGCTTCATATTTTCCGTTGTCGGAAACATAATGTGCCGAGAAAACCGTGTTGTTGCTGGAAGCAAGGGAGTTCAGGTAAAATCCCTGCGAACGCAGCCCGGAATATTCTATGGCAAAATTGAAATTTTTTCCTACATTCTGCGTGTATGTGGACTGAAGTCCGCCTCCGTTCTTCATGGCATTGTGATAAACGAATGAGGTAGTCGGGGTTTTGACATCATAATAGCGAATGTCATTAATGCCCAGTATGCCGAAAGATTTGTTGGTGGGCAGAAGTTCAAGATTCTGTTCTGTATTGAGTTCATACATCAAAGGCTGAAAGCCTGAGCCGGCATTGGAAAACTGTATTTTCCCGAAATTATCCCTGTTGTTATACTGGGTAAAAATATAGGATTTATCAATCGTGAAAGCGGTATCGAAAATTTTCTTTTCCGAATATTGGGTAAAAAATCTGTAATCTTCAATGGTGGGTTTGAAAATTTTTGCGGAATCTTTTTCTCCTGTGTCAATAACCAGCGTATCGTTCTCCTCTTTTTGGGATTCTCTTTTTAATTTTCTTTGTTGCGCTCCGGCAGTTACCGACCATAAAAGCAGTACAAAAAGAATGTATCTCATTAACTTTTGTTTGAGTACAAATGTAAGAATATTGAGGGAATAAAAAACCCCCGCTTAGGGCGGGGGTTTGTATACTGTAAAAAATTACAATACTTATTTTTTGATGAATTTGGTAATCTTGCTCTTACCGTCAACAGTAGTAACTTTTACTGCATATACACCGGATTGTAGAGATGACAAATCCAATTTTTGGGAATCAGCGCCAAAAGTTTTGATTAATCTACCATTCATGTCAATAATCTCTACTGATTTGATGTTAAGAACTGTAGAAATGTTTAACTCTCCATAAGTAGGGTTTGGTCCGATAGAGATTCCCTTTACAGCATCTGCTTCTGAAGTTGCCAATGCTAGAGAAGACAATTTGTTGACACCGCCTGCAGATGCAGAGTGGAAAGTTCCACCATATACTGCTGTAGTGCTGCTTGCTGCAAGAGAAGTAATACCCGCATCAACATAAGGATTTACTATGTCTGTCCAGTTTAGTCCGCCATCAAAGCTGATAGAAGAACCTCTTCCGTAAGTGCTGCTGGCTCCTCCTGTTATCAATGTTTGATCTGTACCCGGTACATAAACAATACTCATTGGATACATTACCCCAGAAACCGTATCTACAGGCTCAAATGTAGCTCCTGCATCTGTGGTTTTGTAAAGAATCCCATAAATGCTAACTACCCAAGCTGTATTAGCGTCTTTAAGGGCAATTTCTCCGGACTCTGATGCACCACCAAAATCACTTAAAGGAGATACGATTGTTTCCAGCCAGGTTAAACCTTTGTCGTTGGATCTGTAAATACGTCCGTGGTTTGTTCCTGCCCAAATTGAGTTACCTGCAACAGATTTATTGTGGACATAGCCATATTCTCCGCTTTCTGCCGGTGCACCAGTTACTGCTGTCCAAGTAGTCCCTCCGTTTGATGTAACATAAGTTTCCATTCTGTTTCCGGAAATAGGATCGCCGATAGCAACTCCATTATTCGTATCCCAAAAATAAACGATATTGGTAAAGGAAGCGGCGTTGTTGAACAAAGCTGTTGACTGCTTAGTCCAGCTGGTGCCACCATTGGTAGTTTTCCAAATACCACCATATCCTGTGCTAGGATATGCCGCAACCCAGGCCGTAGTGCCGTCGCCTGCAGCAATATCAGATATTAAGACAGTAGTAGGAACGCCGGTCATTGTACCTGCAGTCCATGTAGTACCACCGTCTGAAGTTTTTGTATAAACCCGATAATCAGTTCCTGATCCGGAACCGTCTGCTGCAAAGCCCCATACTACATTCTCTCCTTTACTGTCCAAACATACCGGATATGCTGCAACATTAGGGAAATTACTGTTTTGTACAGTCCATGTGGGTACTGTTTGTGCGTTGGCAAATAATGCCAAAGCCATACTTGTGATTGTAAAAATTTTTCTCATAAGAATTAATTTAATTGTTGATTGTAAAGTTATACATTTTTTTTCTTTCTGGATATCTTTTATATAAATCCTAAAAACAAATTTTGAAATGCAAACAAACTCTCGAAGAAAAAGAACTTCTCAACAGGCGCTGAGAAGTTTCTTTGTTTTCTCAATTAATAGCCGGGGGCTTGTTTTATATTAGGATTCGTCTGCATTTCACTTAAAGGAATTGGCCAGATAAAACGTTTATCTCCCACAGGAATACCTCCGATAGACACCCCATTTGCTGTCTGAACTTTTACAATAGCTTTATTGTTTCTTTTCAAATCGGTAAATCTTGTGCCTTCCAAGAAAAATTCAAATCCTTTATGCCTCAATATTTCGTCTAATACATCCGTTCCTGTTAATGATTTTGTATAGCCGGGATCGCGGTGCGTTACAATCCAGTTTTTTAAGGTTGTAAATGCGGCAGCGGGATCTGAATGATACTGGGCTTCTGCTTTGATAAAAAACGCTTCTGTTTTTCTGAGCATCACAACATCTCTTGGGCCGTTAAGATATTTTTTTACATTAATCGGTTTCGGGTCATCAGGGTATGTTGTAGCATTGTTTTGATACCACGCTGTATTGCTCTTTCTGACATCTGTGGTTGGAAAACTGTTCCAAAAATCATACGCCAAAAAATTTTGCTTGTACGACCCTGAAATCCCCCAATACGTCTGTATATTATTGTTAGATGGGATAACCGAATTTTCTTCTATCTGAAAAAGAATTTCCTGATTGGTTTCTCCAAGCAATGTAAATATAGTTGAAAATGTGGTGTTCCCCGTATTGCCGGTTCCCCCTACCAGCTCTCCACCGAGACTGATTACCTGATCTGCATAAGCTATTGCATTTGCATAGTCTTTTTTGTACAGATAGGCTCTGGCTAACAATAACTTAATCGCATCAGAATTAAAAGAATTATTATTGCTGTATATCGCTGAATAACCATCCGCTTCAAAATCGGCAAGAGAAGATGTCAAATCTGCAATAATATTATTGATAACATTCGGAACGGTTTCTCTCGGCAGTTGCGCTTCTATGTCGTAGGTTACAGGATACGGAACTCCCAGCGACTGATCGCCTTCGCCATAGTTAGGGGAGAACAATTCTAATAATGCCAAATAATTATAGGCTCTTATTACTTTTGCATGAGCAAATAAGGTTTTGGATGCGACAACCCCCTCTTCATCTGCATCGGGAACTTTTCCTTCATAAGCTAAAATAAGGTTGGCATTGGCAATTGTATTGTATAATGATGCCCATATCCCGGAACTTGCTCCTCCATCTACCACCAAATGGTTTTCTGCATTGGTATTAACAAAGTATCCTGAGTTTTTTATGCTTACAAAACCAAGATCTCCTGTCAGCTCTTGATAAGTGAAATAGTCTCCGCTAAAACTTGATGTCCCAAACCGGGAATACAGCCCTCTGATAAACTTCTGCAAATCGTCATTTGTTTTGATTGTATTTTCGTCATAGGAAATCAAAATAGGATCGGAATAATTTTCTTGAAGAAAATCATCAGAACATGATGAAAACAGTCCTGCTATAGCTATAATACCTGATAAAAATATTTTATTCTTCATTTTTTTTCTTTTTTTATTAAAAATCAATTACCGCTCCTAATAATATTTGTCTGGATATAGGCTGTGTTTGATCATATATTCCCAATCCTTCTACATAAGATCCCACATGGTTGCTATACGCTTCCGGGTCAAATTTTAAATTTTTATCAAATGCATATGTCCATAAATTAGCGCCTCTGACATAGAAGTATACGCTATTAATCTCATTGAAACTCAAATCATTTTTGCTCAATTTGAATCCAAGCTCCATGCTTTTTAATTTAATATAATCTCCTTTATAAAGATACCTCGTAGAGTGGTATTTTGTTACGCTATTACCAGGTCTGTATTGCGGTCTGTTCGATGATGTATTGTTAGGTGTCCATGCATTTACAACATCTTCCACTTGTTTAAGGGCTACATCCTGCCCATCTGCATCATAATATCTTCCCCATAAATCATATACTGAGAAATCGCCTGCGTAGGTAAACAGGAAACTAAGGGATACTTTTTTGTAAGTAAAACTATTGGTTAATCCCGCAGTGTGTGTCGGCAATGCTTTTTTTCCAACAAAATCCTTTAGAATTGTAGCGGAACCTGTTTGTCCGTTACTTATGGTAGTATGTGTAGCATCTGTATACCACAGGGCATCTCCGTTGGTATGATCTACTCCGATATAGCTTGCTAAAAACCATTCGGAAGGATCGTGCCCTACAACATATCTTTTAATTTTAAAGGAAATTGGATCTAAATAATCGCCTTCCACCTTTAATACCTTGGAACGAGTGTAACCATAATTTCCGTTCAGATTCCAGGTGAAATTTTCTTTTTTGATGACATCATAAATGATACTTGCTTCAAATCCCTGGCTTTTGGATTTCAAACTGTTTCCGACAAGCGAACCAAAACCGGTTGATGGAACGTTCGGGATGGAACTTGTCAGCTGATCTTCAATAATATTATGATAAACATCAAATGTGAAGTTCAGTCTCTTGTCAAGAATGCCTACATCCAGCCCAATGTTGGCTTTTTTAGCAGTTTCCCATTGTAAGAATGCGTTACCCGGATTATTAATTGCATATCCGTCAGACTGTGCATAACTCGCCGTACTCATGGAAAGGCGGTCATTATATTTTTGAGATCCGGTACTACCAACCGTTCCATAACTTCCTCTTAGTTGCAGATTGTCAAACTTGGAACCTATATTACCTAAATTATGAATATTGAGATTAGCACCGGCAGACCAAAAATTTCCATATTTGTTATTACCTCCAAAATGAGAATATCCATCTCTTCTTATTGATCCATTCAAATTAAAATAATCTTTGTATCCGTAAGACAACCTACCAATATATCCTATCAAGTGTGTTTTTTCTGTAGATGAAGCTGCTGCAAACGGCGTAGAGCCCCAAGAAACCTGATTTTGCTCGTAATGTTCCGATTCAAACCCGGTAGATGCAAAATAAGGATATTTACTCCAGGTAACGGTTGTTTCTGTTCCTACTGTAGCAGTAAACTGGTGATCTTCATTCAGCTTGAAATCGTAGTTGAAAAAATTAGACCAGTTAAGTGTTGTATAAGTATAATGAGTTTCTAATGCCAGACCATCAATACCAGCACTAGGATTATATCCGTCGCCAAAGTCGGGATTCCGGTATTCACTTTCATCATAATTGTTATAATCAACACCTACATTGGAAGAAAAACGAAGGTTTTTGAGGATGCTGTAATCTATCCCCGCAGATGTCAATATCTTGGTGAATACAGATTTTCTTTTATTGATGTCTTGTATTGCTACCGGATTCCATCCTGTTCCGTTTCCTCCATCAATATTAAGATTATAACTACCGTCAGCATTATACACCGGATTGGTATTAGGGGTAAACTTGGCAGTAAGAATAGGGTTTGCAAAATATCCATAATCCAAAGGCCCGTACTGCACAGCTCTGGAAAGCATATTTGACATTACCAGCTTAACTTTATCATTTATTTTCGCATCTAACTTTAGCGTTGCGTTAATTCTTTTATACAAAGCATCTCTCGTTATACCCTCCTGCTCAAGATTTCCCAAAGAAGCATATCCTTTTACCTTATCATTTCCGAATTGGTAGTTTAGGTTATATTTAGAAGATTCCGCAACAGATCGTCTGGTGGCATCAACCCAATCGGTATCAGTAACTCCGTCCCAGCTTTTGAGCAGACCGCTTTCGGGATTGAGTACCGTATATGTTGCATCTGCCTCGCTATACCCTAAACCGATATACCCGTTGATAAGTGTACTAACACTCTGCTGGGCATTTTGAAATTTAAATTTTTCAAATCCTGGGCTTCCTATACCATATTCAGCTGAGAACGTTAGCTTGCCTTTGTTTCCCCGTCCGCTTTTGGTTGTAATAAGCACAACTCCCGCATTTGCACGAGAACCGTAAATCGAAGTGGCGGCAGCATCTTTTAATACTCTTACCTCTGCTATATCCGTAGGATCAATCATTGCAAGAGCATTTGAAGTTGTTGCAATTCCCGCTTGATCACCTACCATTACAGGTACGCCATCCACCACATACAATGGCTGATTGTCTCCCGTCAAACTACTAATCCCTCTAATAAGAACTTTAGCGTTGGATCCCGGCTGACCACTATTCTGATTTATGATAGCTCCGGAAACCTGCCCTGCAATCGCCATATCTACAGAAAGCGCACTTGGCCTCTCCAAAGATTGGGCTGTTACAGTAGAATATGATCCTACTTTCTGCTCTTGAGATTCTTTAATTCCATAAGTACCGAGTACCACAACCTCCTCAATCTCCTTAGTCTTCGTAGCTGTATCGCGCTTTGCTTTTGTTTTCTGTGCGTTGGCAGTGATTCCAAGAAAGAAAATAGCTCCCACGCTAAACACTCGTAATTTTACATTCATATTAACTTAATTTAATATTCTAAGGGGCAAATTTGTTAAAAATAATTAACATCTCCAAATTTATTTTATGATTTTTCATTAATAACCTTTTTAATCTGTAATATAAAAAATAAATACGCTTGTTTTTTAATAATAAAATAAACGTATAACGAAGACTAATTTTAATATAAAGCATTAATATCAAAAGAAAAAACCCGCAAATTGCGGGTTTTTATCTGTTATCAAATTCTTAAAATTTATTTCAATTTTTTCTTTACTTCCACTTCTTCATAAACTTCCAGAATATCACCTACCTCAATATCATTGTATCCTTTCAGATTAAGTCCGCATTCGTAACCTTTGGTTACTTCTTTCACATCATCTTTGAAGCGCTTCAAACTTTCCAGCTCTCCGTCGAATTTCACGATTCCGTCTCTCAGTAGTCTGATTTTGGAATTTCGGGTTACTTTTCCGGTCAGTACCATACATCCTGCAATGCTTCCCACTTTGGAAATTTTGAATACCTCACGGATTTCCACATTTCCGACCACCTGCTCCTGAATTTCCGGAGAAAGCATTCCTTCCATTGCTTCTTTTACTTCATCTATTGCTTTATAAATAACGGAATATGTTCGGATTTCGATTTCTTCACGGTCGGCAAGGTCTTTTGCGTTTGCTCCGGCTCTTACGTTGAATCCGATGATAATGGCATCAGATGCTGCGGCAAGGTTCACATCAGATTCTGTAATCTGCCCAACTCCTGAGTGAAGAATATTCACGCTGATTTCCTCTGTTGAAAGCCTCTGTAACTGGTCGGACAATGCTTCTACAGAACCGTCCACATCTCCTTTCAGGATAATATTCAGTTCTTTGAATTCTCCAAGAGCAATTCTTCTTCCCAATTCTTCGAGTGTTGTATGTTTTTTCGTTCTGATGGAAAGTTCACGCTGTAACTGCTCTCTCTTGTTGGCAATGGATTTTGCTTCGCTTTCATCTTCATATACTCTGAATTTATCCCCGGCTGCCGGCGCTCCGTCAAGACCTAAAATCGTTGCAGGAATCGAGGGCCCTGCTTCTTTCATGGCTCTGCCACGCTCATCGAGCATTGCTTTTACTTTACCGTGGTTTTTACCTGCAAGCACATAATCACCGATTTTCAGTGTACCGTTCTCTACAAGAATGGTGGCTACATATCCTCGTCCTTTATCCAAAGATGCTTCGATTACTACACCTTGTGCAGGTCTGTTCGGATTGGCTTTCAGTTCCAGCATTTCTGCCTGAAGCAATACTTTTTCAAGCAATGCATCCACATTGTTACCAAACTTCGCTGAAATTTCCTGAGCCTGAACATTTCCTCCCCATTCTTCCACCAGAATATTCATTCCGGAAAGCTGCTGGCGGATATTATCAGGATTCGCATTCGGCTTATCCACTTTGTTAATCGCAATAATCATCGGAACTCCTGCTGCCTGTGCGTGGGAAATCGCTTCTTTCGTCTGAGGCATCACATCGTCATCGGCGGCGATTACGATAATCGCAACGTCGGTTACCTGCGCTCCTCTCGCTCTCATCGCGGTAAACGCTTCGTGCCCCGGTGTATCGAGGAATGTAATTCTCTGTCCGTTTTCCAGTTTCACGTTATACGCTCCGATATGCTGTGTAATTCCTCCGGATTCTCCGGCGATTACGTTGGTTTTTCTGATGTAGTCGAGCAAGGATGTTTTACCGTGGTCAACGTGTCCCATTACGGTAACAATCGGTGCGCGCGGTACTAAATCTGCTTCATCGTCTTCAATGATTTCTTCTGCTTCCTCAAGGTCGGCATCCTGAAATTCAATTTTATATCCGAATTCATCGGCAACAAGAAGAAGTGTATCGGCTTCCAAACGCTGGTTCATGGTTACCATTACTCCTAATGAAAAACATGCGGAGATTACTTCCGTAGGGCTTACGTTCATCAGACTTGCCAGTTCCCCGACGGTGATGAATTCCGTTACTTTCAGTGTGGTGTCCTGTGCTTCTCTTTCCTGCTGAAGTTCGTCCTGCTCTCTTCTCCAGGTTCTTTTTTCTTTTCTGTGTTTGGACGATTTGGATTTTCCTCCTTTATTGGTGAGTTTTTCAAGAGTTTCCTTAATCTGGCTTTTGATTTGTTCATCGGTCAGCTCTACCGGCATTACTCTGTCAGCTCCTCGTCTTCCTTTTTTGTGGTTGTTTCCACCGCCTCCGCGGTTTCCTCCCCCCTGATTATTATTTCCGCCTTGCTGTGGTGGGCGGTTTCCTCCACCGCCTTGCTGGTTATTTCCGCCTCCGGCAGGCTTTTCGATTCTTTTTCTTTTTTTCTTCGCACCTGAAGATTTCGGTTTTTCTGCAAACTGCGAGAGGTCTACTTTTTCTTTCAGGATTTTAGGCCCGTCGAGTTTCTGATAAACTGTTTTGATTTTCTGCGGTTCTGCAGGAACTTCCGATGCCGGTTCGGTTTTCTTAACCTCTGCTTTTGGCTGAGGAATTTCTTTCCTTTCCTCCTTTTTAGGTTCAGCAGGAGCTTTTTCTTTTTTAGGAGCTGGTTTTGCAGGTTCGATTTTTCCTAAATCTACTTTCCCCAAAACCTTAAATTCCTGTTTTTCCTCTTTCTTCGGTTCTTCTTTTTTCGCTTCGGGAGCAGGAGTTTCCCCCGCCTCAGATTTTTTCGATTCGATGTCGATTTTCCCTAAGATTTTGGTTTCCGCTTTAAATGTTCCTTTTGCGCGTATGACTTCCGGTTTTGCTTCTTCGATTTCCAGTTTTTCTTCCGGAACTTTGGAAAGAACTACTTCGTGTGAGGCTTTACGCTGTTCCCCGTCCTGTGCAAATTCCGCACTCAGGGCGTCATACGCAGCTTCGTCAAGCTGTGCATTGGGATTGTTCTCTACTTCAATTCCTTTAGAGTTCAGGAACTCTACCAGACGGCTTGTTGAAATATTAAACTCTTTAAGCGCTTTATTTAATCTGATTTTCGGCATATAATTCTGTTTCCTTATGGCTTTTTGCCTTTTATTTTGATTTATTTCTGTTTAGCTGAATCCCGCGTTTAGTCTTCAAACTCTTCTCTGAGAATCTGTTTTACTTCTTCGATGGTTTCTTCTTCCAAATCTACCATTTTCAGCAAAGCGTCCGTGTCTTTATCCAGTACGCTTTTTGCGGTAGTAAGGCCTACTTTCTGGAATTCATCAATAATCCACTGTTCGATGTCTCCTTCTTCGCTTCCTGCAAATTCTTTCAATTCCACATCATCATCTTCACTGGATTCTCTGTAAACATCAATTTCGTAGCCCGAAAGCCAAGATGCGAGTCGAATATTCTGCCCTTGTTTCCCGATGATTCTCGAAATTTCATCTACCGGCGTATACACCAAGGCGTGTTCTTCCTCCTCATTGATTTCTATTTTGTTAATGGTTACGTTTCCTAAAGCTCTTTTTACAAGGATTTCAGGGTTTTTAGACCATTGAATCACGTCGATATTTTCGTTTTTCAGTTCACGAACCACTCCGTGAATCCTCGAGCCTTTTACTCCTACGCACGCTCCGACAGGGTCGATTCTGTCGTCGTAAGCATCTACTGCAATTTTCGCTTTTTCGCCAGGAATTCTCACTACTTTTTTAAGGATAATCGTTCCGTCCTGAATTTCAGGGATTTCGAGTTCGAGAAGTTTTTCCAAAAATTTCGGTGCGGTTCTCGAAACGACAATTTGTGGTTTTGCTCCTTTGAAATCCACACTTTCCACAATTGCTCTGATGTTTTCTCCCTTTTTAAAGAAATCGGAAGGAATCTGATTTTCTTTCGGTAAAATAAATTCGTTCCCCTCGTCATCTAACAAAATTACGTGCTTGTGGCGGATATGATGTACTTCTCCCACTACAATTTCTCCAATTTTATCGTGAAATTCTTCATACAGCATTGCGTTGTTGTGTTCCTGCAATTTTGTAGCAAGGATTTGCTTCAAAGTCAAAATCGTCCGTCTTCCCAACTGTGAAATTGGAATTTCAACCGTGTATTCTTCGCCAACCTCGAAAGTCGGGTCTATTTTTTTGGCTTCGGAAATTTCGATTTCCAAATCATCGTCTTCGGACATATCGTCTTCCACGATGGTTTTGTTTAAAAATATCTGAAAATCTCCTTTATCCGGATTCACGATAACATCGAAATGGTCATCGGAATCGTATCTTTTTCTCAACAATGTTTTCAGCGAATCTTCGATGATTGCCATTAAGTCAATCTTGCTGATGCTTTTTTCTTCTTTAAAATCACCAAAGGCTTCAATTAATGCTAAACCGTCCATATTTTTATAAGTGATGAGTGATGAGTGATGAGCGATGCTCATTTCATCGTTATACTAAAATTTTATTACTACTAATGCTTTTTTGATGTCTGTGAACGGAATTTCCGTGTTTTCCACTACATCCATTTTTCCTTTTCCGATTTCTTTCGGTTTTCGGAATTTTCTTGTAAGAATTATTTTTTCTTCTTCTACGGCTGTCAGTTCTCCCTGAATTTTTTCATCGTTGTTCAAAACAACATCGAGTTCTCTTCCGATATTTTTTCTGAATTGTCTTGGTTGATTCAAAGGTTCACTCAAGCCTGCGGACATTACCTGCAAAGAGAAATCGTGTTCTTCTCTGTCCATATTAAACTCGATTGCACGGCTTGCATCCAAACAATCTTGCAGAGAAACGCCATTATCGCCGTCCAGAATTACCGTAATGTCGTCTCCGGCGGAAATTTTCAAATCGAGCAGAAACAAATCCGGTCTTTCTTCCAGAAACCGATTCAGTAATTCTTCTATTTTGTTTTTAAAATCCATTATCCTCTCCCTAAATTCCTTTGCCTCATTTTTTTATATATTTTTAAGGAATCGGCGAATCTCATTCTTCGATTTCCATAGGAGAGGGACTTCCACCGGTCTCCGTAATTTGAGGTTTTTTATTTTAAAGTTTTGGGTTACGAAAAAAGGCGTTCTTGCGAATGCCTTTTCATCTTTCCGTAAATCCGTTGCAAATATACATATAAATTATCATATACCAAAATGATGCGTTTTTTCGCAGGATAAATATGAATCTGACATACGCAAAATTCTTGCTGTTAGAAGACAGGACGTTAAATTCCTTTCTTTTAAAGGATAATTTGTGCTACTCATATTCCGACAAAAATTTTCTGATAGAAATATGTTGAATACCTTCATAAGTGTTTCCCGAAAATTCATCTGCCGAAACCACAACTTTCGGATAATTGTCTTTGATTTTCAATAAGTTGCCAAATTCTCTTTCTATTGTTTTTTCTTCCTGCAAAAGATAGCAAACCTGCACATATAATTTTTCGCCGTCCCGCTGGCAGACAAAATCTATTTCCAAATTTCCTATTTGACCGATTTTAACATCATATCCATTGATTACCAAGTGATTGTAAACGGCGTTTTCCAAAATTTTACCATAATCTGTTTGTCGAAAACCGTGAATGGAATGTCGTAAACCCAAATTTTCAAAATAGAATTTTTCGCCGATTTCAAAAATCTTTTTCCCGGCAATATCCATTCGTTTTACTTTGTGAACGAGGTAAGTGCTGGTAAGATATTGCGTGTAATTAATAATCTGCGAAACAGCAATATTGGTTTGTTGGGATTTCAGATAATCGCTGATTTTTTTTGCCGAAAAAAGTTGCCCGGTATTGTCTGCCAGAAACCTTACAAAATTTTCCAAAAAAGCCGTGTTTCTGATTTCGTAACGCTGTATTAAGTCTTTGTAAATGATGGTGTTATAAACGCCTTTGATGTAATCGAAAACAATTTTGTCGTCCAAAGTCAAATGTTTCAGGTAAGGCAATCCGCCGAATTTGAGGTATTTTTGCAACGTTTCTTCGGTGTTTTCTAATTGCTGAAATGTGCAAAACTCGTTATAAGACAAACTGTAAACAGGAATTTCAATATATCTTCCGCTTAAAAAAGTAGAAAGCTCGCCCGACAAAATATTGGCATTGCTTCCCGTGCAGTACAAATCGTATGTAGGATTGAGCAGAAGACTTCTCAATGTTTTTTCAAATTCCGTAATTTCCTGAATTTCATCTATGAAAATATAATTTTTAGCATCTTCTTTGGTGTTTTCTAAAATGTATGAATGTAAGTCGGAAAAAGTTCTGATGTGTTCAAATTTCAGGTCTTCTTTGTTGATATATAGAATGTTAGCGTTTTTGTCCTGCGTTTTAATTTCCTCAATGAGCTGCAACAAAATATAACTTTTCCCAACTCTGCGTTGTCCTACCAAAACTTTGATAAGCTGCTTCCCGATGTAGGGTTTCAGTTGGTCAATATATTTTTGACGTATGATAAGTTTTTCCTCCATGTCGATAAATTTAGTTTATATGCTAAATTTTTTACAAAAATACAAATATTTATTATATAAATGTAAGATTGATTATAAATGTTAAAATTTACTTACCTTTGCGTTCTTAATTTTTATATAAAAAAAAATGAAAATTACAATCGTAGGAACAGGATATGTCGGACTTTCCAATGCTGTATTGTTGGCGCAAAATCACGAAGTGGTCGCGCTTGACATTATTCCCGAAAAAGTGGAAATGCTTAACAATAAAAAATCGCCGATTGAGGACAAAGAAATTTCGGAATTTTTAGTGACTAAAAACCTGAATTTCAAAGCGACATTGGACAAAGAAACCGCCTACAAAAATGCTGATTATGTGATTGTTGCAACGCCAACCGATTACGACCCGAAAACCAATTATTTCAATACAACAAGTGTAGAATCCGTCATCAAAGAAGTGAAAAATTACAATCCGAATGCGGTTGTGGTTGTGAAATCTACCGTTCCGGTCGGTTTTACCGAAAATCTGAAAAAGGAACTCGGTTTTGAAAACATCTTGTTTTCGCCCGAATTTTTGCGTGAAGGGAAAGCGCTTTACGACAATCTTTATCCGTCCAGAATCATCATCGGCGAACAAAGCGAAAGAGCGGAAATTTTTGCCAATCTTCTGAAACAAGGGGCGATAAAAAAAGACATTCCGACACTTTTTACCAATGCAACAGAAGCGGAAGCCATCAAACTTTTTTCCAATACGTATTTGGCGATGCGTGTTGCGTATTTCAATGAGCTGGATAGTTATGCACAAATCCACGAACTCGACAGCCGACAAATTATAGAAGGCGTTGGTCTTGACCCGAGAATCGGGAATCATTACAACAATCCGTCTTTTGGTTACGGCGGATATTGTCTGCCGAAAGACACCAAACAATTACTCGCAAATTACGATGCCGTTCCCAATAATCTGATTGCCGCGATTGTAGATGCGAACAGAACCCGAAAAGATTTTATCGCCGATTCCATTTTGGCAAAAAATCCGAAAAAAGTGGGGGTTTATCGGTTGATTATGAAATCCGGCTCGGACAATTTCCGTGCTTCGGCAATCCAAGGCGTGATGAAACGCATCAAAGCAAAAGGCGTTGAAGTAGTTGTCTATGAACCGGTTATGAAAGAAGATACCTTTTTCGGCTCAAAAGTTTCCAGAGATTTTGAAGAATTCAAGCAGGAATGTGATGTGATTATCTCCAACAGAAACGCTCCGGAACTTGACGATGTAAAAGAGAAGGTTTACACGAGGGATTTGTTTGGAAGTGATTAATTAAAAAAAACAATTTTGTAACTTTGCTTTAAACACTTTAAAAAATGACTGATATACAATTATATAAAGAAATCGAATCCTTGCCTGAAGAACTGAAAAAGCAGGTTTCGGATTTTGTCGAGTTTTTGAAGCAGAAAACAAAAATTTCTTCGAAAAAAGACAAAACAAAAAAAATAACGCCGAAATTCGGAAGCCTGAAAGGAAAAATACAGATGTCTGATGATTTCGACGCACCTTTGGAAATTTAACGCACAAAACCTTGTCAAGGTTGCTCAGCACAAAAAATGACTATCATCAGCAAAGATGAAAATTTCGGAAAATATGATGATGTGAAAGTGATTTGGGAATAAGGAAAAAGATAAATGTAACTTTGCAGATTCATACATAAATCAAAAAATGAACAAAGAACTGATTTTAAATAAATTAAAACAATTAAAGCCAATTTTAAAGGAAAAATTTAATATTGAAAAAATCGCTTTGTTCGGAAGTTTCGCTACGGAAAAAAATACGGAAAACAGCGATATTGATTTATTAATTGAATACAAAGAGGGCGATAAACTCAATTATTTTGAAGAAGAAAACCTGAGAAACCTTTTGGAGCAGGAATTGGGAACTGAAAAAATAGATTTGGTAAACCGGAAATTCATCAATCCCGTTATTCATTTTTTTGCACAAAAATCATTGATATATGTATAAGGAGCAGAGTTTCAACGAAACCTTGTCAAGGTTTTGAACCTTGACAAGGTTGATTAATAAAACTTAAAAAAACAGCAAATGAAAATCAAATCAATACTAAATTTTTTACTATTTATATTTTTTGCGAATGTTTCTGCACAAAGTTATTCTAAACTGAATGATTTGTGGTTTACAGAACAAAATGGCGTTATCAATCACGAAGAATACAACCATTTCGTAGCCGAAGTTAGAAGAATTTCTGATAAAATTTACTTCAAAAATCTTCAATCTTCAAATGGTGGATTTCAAAATCTTTACAGTTTGAAAATTATTTCTGCCAATGATTCCATACAAAACGTATTCAAATCGCCAATCACTGTTGTTTTTCAGAAAGATTCCAAAAAAAAATTAGAAGGAATATCCATCGCATATAGACAGGATAATTTTAGCGAACGTAAAATTTTAAATTCGATATTTAGCATTGATAAAGAAGGGTTCAATCTTTTAATTCCGGAAAAACTATTCCGAAATTCTGCATCTAAGAAAAATCGGTTGCTGTTCAATGTAACCTTAGTTGAGGTTAAAGCAAAGGATGGAAATGCCCAAATTATTCTCGAAGGGACTTTTCCCGAAGAAATAAAATTCAAACGCTCTCCAACTCAGGAAATCAATAAAATATTCCTTAATTATACCAAGAATAAAATAACAATGAGCGTTCCTTATATTGATAAAAAAGAAAAACAGCAAACAAGAATTTTATTTGAAGAAAATTTTTGAATAAATATTAATTAACAAAACAAATGAAAAACATCATCATAACCGGAGGTGCCGGATTTATCGGTTACGTTGTAAGAGAGGAAAAATAGTAAATAAAGAAAATGTCCGACAAAAAACTTTACATCATCGCAGGTTGCAACGGAGCAGGAAAAACAACGGCTTCGTTTACGATTTTGCCCGAAATTCTGGATTGTAAAGAATTTGTCAATGCTGATGAAATAGCAAAAGGACTTTCTCCGTTTCAGCCCGAAAAAGTTTCGTTTGAAGCAGGAAGAATAATGCTGAACAGAATCAACGAACTGCTTTCGGAAAATCAAAACTTCGCTTTTGAAACCACCTTATCCACAAGAAGTTACAAACACAAAATAAACGAAGCCAAAGAAAAAGGATATTTTACAACACTGCTTTTCTTTTGGCTGAAAAACGAAGAATTGGCAAAAGAAAGAGTAGAAATCCGTGTAAAAGAAGGCGGACACAACATTCCGAAAGATGTGATTGAAAGACGGTATAAAAAAGGAATTCAAAATTTGTTTGAAATTTATCTCCCGATTGCGGACGAAGTTTTTATTTTTGACAATTCCGAAGGAAAACACGAATTGATTGCAGAAAAAAATTTTGGAGAAGAAATCAATATCATCAATAATTTGAAGTTCAATGAATTAAAATGTTATTATGAACGAGACTAAAACAGAACGGCGAAACAAAATCCTGAAAGGTCTGGAAAAAGCCTACGAAAAAATGATTGAATTTAAAAAATCAAAAAACAGCGAACTCGTCATTATTCGGGACAATAAAATTGTGAAAATAAAAGCCGAAGAAGCAAAAAGCAAAATTTAAAAAATGAAAAACATCATCATAACCGGAGGCGCCGGATTTATCGGTTCGCACGTTGTAAGAGAATTTGTAAAAAATTTACCCGATACGAAAATCATCAATCTCGATGCTTTGACGTATGCCGGAAACCTCGAAAACCTGAAAGACATCGAAAACGAACCGAATTACGTTTTTGAAAAAGCCGACATCACAAAACCGGAAGAACTCCGCAAGGTTTTTGAAAAACACAATCCCGATGCGGTCGTTCATCTCGCGGCGGAATCTCACGTGGACAGAAGCATTACCGACCCGAATGCGTTCATCAATACCAACGTAAACGGAACGGCAAATCTGCTGAATCTGGCGAAAGAATTCTGGACGCTGAATCCCGACCACACGCACGGAAATTTCCCTGATGAAAAGCGAAAAAATCTTTTCTACCACGTTTCTACGGACGAAGTTTACGGTGCATTGGGCGAAACGGGATTTTTCACGGAGGAAACACCTTACGACCCGAAATCGCCGTATTCTGCGAGCAAAGCCGCTTCCGACCATTTGGTTCGTGCTTACGGAAACACTTACGGAATGCCGTTTATCATTTCCAACTGTTCCAACAATTACGGACCGAACCATTTTCCTGAAAAACTGATTCCGCTTTGTATTCATAATATTTTAAATGAAAAACCGCTCCCGATTTACGGCGACGGAAAATATACGAGAGACTGGCTTTTCGTGATTGACCACGCCAAAGCAATTTTCCAAATTTTCCACGAAGCGAAAACCGGAGAAACCTACAATATCGGAGGCTGGAACGAATGGACGAACATTGATTTGGTAAAAGAACTCATCAAACAAGTCGATGAAAAAACCGGAAAACCGGCAGGATATTCCGAAAAGTTGATTACGTTTGTAAAAGACAGACCGGGACACGACAAACGTTATGCGATTGATGCCACAAAACTGAACAAAGATTTAGGCTGGAAACCGAGTGTAACTTTTGAAGAAGGACTTTCCAAAACCATTGACTGGTTTTTGGAAAACAAAGAATGGTTGGAAAATGTAACGAGCGGAAGTTATCAGGATTATTATAAAGGGCAGTATTCGTAAATTAAAATATTGATTTTCGTATTTTTGTAAATAAATCAAAAGTTATGGCAACAATCTCATTGAAAATAAACGAAAAAAGTAAGGTGGGGCAATTATTCATCGCTTTTTTACAACAGTTTGTCGTGAATAACAGCAAAGCGATTGAAGTGATTGACCTGCCCAATGAAAAAACCATGAAATCAATGGCAAACATTGAAGCCGGAATCGGATTGACCAAAACAACATCTCACGAAGATTTGATGAAAAAATTAAATTCGTAGCCGATGTATGAAATTTGGTTTGAAACAAGGTTTAAAAAAGACTTTAAACTGGCAAAAAAGAGAGGTCTTGACATTTCTTTGCTGGAAGAAGTTTTGAAATTACTTCGTGCAAACGGAAAATTACCGGCGGTTTACAAACCTCATCTTCTGAAAGGAAATTATAAAGGTTACTGGGAATGTCATATCCAGCCGGATTGGCTTTTAATCTGGAAACAGGACGATGATATAAAATTGGTTTCATTGTCCAGAACCGGAACTCACACCGATTTGTTTAGATAACGACTTGGATTAATATTTCCCGAATTGAAAACAAAAAACATATTTTTGTAAACAATGAATACAGAACAGTTTAATGCGATTTTGCCGAATATTATTCAGGATTTGGTTTCTCTATTGATGGAGAAGCGGAATTTGGATTTTGAAAATGCGCTTACCGCTTTGTATGATTCCGAATTGTTTGAAAAACTTTCGGAAGAGGAAACGAAATTCTGGCATTTCAGCACCGAAAAACTGTATGAAATGTGGGAATATGAACAGAAAACCGGAAAAACAATGTGTGTAGATTTTGTGTAATGAATTCGCTGAGCAACATAGAAAAATTCATCATTTTCTGTCTGGAACTTTATCGGACAGAAAAAAAATATGCTCAGAAAAAAGCGTTAAACGATTTCAAAAAATACCAAGTTTTTGATTTCATAAAAACAGGATTTGACGTTCTTCACACCCAAAGTCCGCACTATATTTATCGGGAAATTGAAGATTTTATCCATCACAAAAAATGAAACTGTATCACGGAGGAATTGTAGAAATTGAAACACCGAAAATTCTGGACAATCAAAGATTGGTGGACTTCGGGAAAGGATTCTATACGACAACCTCAAAAGAACAGGCAGAAAACTGGGCATTAATCAAAAAGAAACGGGAAGAAAAACAAGAAGCGTTCGTTTGCGAATATGAAATTGATGACAATGTTTTCCAAAACCCGAAATACAAAATCCTAAACTTTGAAAAAGCCGATGAACAATGGCTGGATTTCGTGATGAAAAACAGAAAAGAGCATTATTTTCACGGATTTGACATTGTGAAAGGAGCGGTTGCAAATGACAATTTATATACGGTAATCCGCCTTTTTGAAACAGGAATTTTGAACAAAACCGAAACCATTTCCCGACTGAAAGTTCACAAATTATTTGACCAGATTTCCTTTCACAACACGGAAATTTTAAAAGAATTAAAACTGATAAAAACACACCTTATTTTATGAAAGGTATCATATTAGCCGGAGGTTCCGGAACAAGACTTTATCCGCTGACGATTGCCGTGAGCAAACAACTGATGCCGGTTTACGACAAACCGATGATTTATTATCCGCTTTCTACACTCCTTTTGGCGGGAATCCATGAAATTCTGATTATCACAACGCCGCACGATGTGGAATCTTTCAAAAAATTATTGGGCGACGGCTCACAAATTGGTTGCAAATTTGAATATAAAGTCCAGCCGAGTCCCGATGGTTTGGCTCAGGCTTTTATTTTGGGCGAAGAATTTATCGGTGATGATTCCGTGGCGTTGGTTTTGGGCGATAATATTTTTTACGGAACAGGTTTACCGCAACTTTTATCTTCAAAAACCGATGTGAAAGGCGGCTGCGTTTTCGCTTACCAAGTTTCCGACCCCGAAAGATACGGCGTTGTGGAATTTGACAAAAACCTGAAAGCCGTTTCCATAGAAGAAAAACCCGAAAATCCGAAATCTCATTTTGCGGTTCCGGGATTGTATTTTTACGATAATTCGGTGGTGGAAATTGCAAAAAATCTGAAACCGTCTCCTCGTGGAGAATTGGAAATTACTGATGTCAATAAAATTTATCTCGAAAAAGGACAACTGGAAGTCGGTGTAATGTCGCGCGGAACAGCGTGGTTGGACACCGGAACTTTTGACTCGCTTCACGAAGCATCGGAATTTGTAAAAGTTCTGGAAAAAAGACAAGGCTTTAAAATTTCGTGCATCGAGGAAATCGCTTTCAAAAAAGGGTTTATCAACAAAGAGCAACTTTTGGAAGCCGCAGAAAAATACGGGAAAAGCGGATATGGAGAATATTTGAAGAAGTTGGTTTAATTATCCTAAATTTGCAGAAATTTTTACATAAATGAATGAACCACAGCAACAGTGGACAGAAACCATAGAAAGCAAACATTCTCTTTTCGACTTACGATTGGGGGAAGTCTGGAGGTATAAAGACCTCGTGTATATGTTTGTGAAAAGGGATTTTGTTTCCGGTTTCAAGCAGACGATTTTAGGACCGATTTGGTTTTTCATCAATCCTATTCTTACAACGATTGTTTATCTCGTGGTTTTCGGCGGAATTGCAAAGCTTTCAACCGACGGAGCTCCACAAATTTTGTTTTATCTTGCCGGAGTTACTTTGTGGAACTATTTTTCCACCTGTTTAACCTCTACATCGAATGTTTTTACAGGAAATGCCGCAATTTTCGGGAAAGTGTATTTTCCGAGATTAGTGATGCCGATAACCATTGTGATTTCCAATCTGATGAAATTCGGAGTGCAGTTTTGTTTATTCCTTGCTGCGTGGATTTATTACCTTATACAAGAAGATGTTCAGCCAAATATTTGGGTTTTGGCAACACCGGTTCTCATCATTTTAATGGCTGCTTTTGCATTGGGAATGGGAATGATTTTTTCTGCATTAACTACAAAATACCGTGATTTGCAAATGCTTTTGGGTTTCGGAGTGAGCTTGATGATGTACGTAACACCCGTAATCTACCCGCTTTCCGCACTTTCCGGAAAATATAAAACCATTGCCATGTACAATCCGCTGACCGGAATTTTTGAATGTTTCAAATACGGCTGGCTTGGTGTGGGAGATTTCTCCGCAACGATGCTGATTATCAGCAGTGTAATAATTTTTGCCCTGCTCGCAATAGGAACGGTTGTTTTTAATAAAGTGGAGAAAGGCTTTATGGACACGGTTTGATATGGGTGATGAATGATGAATGATAATATTGGTGGTTTTAAACGAAAACCAAAAAAAAAGACAAATAACAAAAACATTAAAAAATGCTCGCTTTAAAAGCAGAAAACATATCGAAACAATACCGGCTCGGGCAAGTGGGAACGGGAACGCTTTCCCATGACCTGAACCGTTTTTGGCACAAAATAAGAGGCAAAGAAGACCCCTATCTGAAAATCGGGGAAGCTAATGACAGAACTTCCAAAGGAGAATCGGAATACGTATGGTCGCTCCGCGATATTAATTTTGAAATCGAACAAGGCGATGCAGTCGGAATCATCGGAAGAAACGGTGCCGGAAAATCCACTCTGCTGAAACTTCTCAGCAAAGTTACCAAACCAACCACAGGAAAAATTTATACCAGAGGGAGAATTGCTTCTCTCCTCGAAGTCGGAACCGGTTTCCACCCGGAAATGACGGGAAGGGAAAACGTTTTTCTCAATGGAGCGATTCTGGGAATGACCAGAAAAGAAATTACCCGAAAATTTGACGAAATTGTAGATTTTTCCGGTGTTGAAAGATATATTGACACGCCTGTAAAACGGTATTCTTCGGGAATGTATGTTCGTTTGGCGTTTGCGGTTGCGGCACATTTGGAATCCGAAATTTTAATTGTTGATGAGGTTTTGGCAGTCGGCGATGCGGAGTTTCAGAAAAAATGTCTGGGAAAAATGGGCGATGTTTCCAAAGGTGAAGGAAGAACTGTATTGTTTGTGAGTCATAATATGGCAGCCGTGAGGGAACTCTGCAACAACGGAATTTATCTTAATCAGGGGCAGGTTTCCCATGTCGGGAACATTAATGACTGTATTGGTTTATACAATGGTAATCTCGAATTCAAAAATGTTTGGAACGGAAAAATCGAAAACGAATATTTCGATATTCTGTGCACCCGGATTTTCAATGAAACCAATACGCAACTCACTAATTCCGATAAAATTTACATTAACATTGATATTGATATTAAGCAGTCGCTGCCTAATCTCGGAATCGGTTTTTACATCAAATCAAATTTTGACGACAATATTGTAAGAAATTTCTACAACGATTACAACGATCTGAAAACGCTTCCCGTAGGGAAACATACCGTAAAATTTGAAATGCCGTCCTACTTTCTGGCGGAAGGCGTTTACAAAATTCTCTTTGATATTTCCATTCCGAAAAGAAAAGAATATTCAAAAGGGCAATGCGATTTGATGTTTGATGTTTCTTCCGTAAACCGTACGGGAAATGTGTATCTGAACTCTCAGTTTCCGACATTTGGGTCTATCGTAAGGTATAATTTGTTTGCCGGCGTAGACACTCATCCGTAAAAATCAAAATATGCCGAAAACCTGCATCATTATCGTTACTTACAATGCCATGCAATGGGCAGAGAGGTGTTTTTCAAGCGTCAGGAAATCATCTGTTCCCGTACACAGTATTGTCATTGATAATGGTTCTTCGGACGGCACGCAGGAATATATCAAAACCCGTTTTCCGGAAATAGAATTCATACAAGCGGAAAAAAATCTCGGATTCGGGAAAGCCAATAATCTCGGATTAAAAAAAGCTCTCGAACTGGGAGGAGATTATTTTTTCCTGCTCAATCAGGATGCGTGGACGGAAGAAAACACCATAGAATTGCTGGTAGAACAGGCAGAGAAAAATCCGCAGTACGGCATCATCAGCCCGATGCACCTCAACGGAAAAGGAACTGCTCTGGATTACAATTTTTCCAATTATATCGCTCCGAACCATTGCAAAAATCTGTATTCCGATTTTGTACTGAATAAAGTAGAAAATAAAATATACGAATCCGGTTTCATCTGCGCAGCAGCATGGCTTTTAACGAAAAACTGTCTGAAAACAGTCGGCGGATTCAGTCCGACATTTTTTCATTATGCGGAAGATGACAATTATGTACACCGCCTTTTGCATAAAGGGCTGAAAATCGGTGTAGTTCCAAGCGCAAAAATCTACCACGACCGTGAAAACAGAACCGGAGGAAAACCCGGAAATGAAATGGAAAGAGATTTGTTTTTAAAATATTCATCGCCGGAAAACCACCTGAATATTGATATTCGCATCAAACAACTGAAATTCAGGATAATGAAAAATTTTCTTTTAGGTAAAGGGAAAACCAATGAAATTCTGAAAAAAGAATTGGATTTTCTCACCAAAAACAAAGAACAGATTCAGAGAAATTTTAAGTTGTCAATATCGGATAAGGAATTTGTTTTTTTAGATGATTAATTCCCTCTCAGAGAAACTGATTTTTACTTTTTTTGACAGAAATGCACTTTTTGATGAACAAATTTAAAAAAAAACGCTAACTTTGTAGTGCATTCAAAGTCTAATCAATGGATACTCTTTATCAAAAACAGCAGATTCTGCTTGCACGCACCGATTTGTCATTCAAAAGATACATGTACAACACAATCCCGTGGGAAAACCGCATGACCGGACTTACCGGACCGCGCGGAATAGGTAAAACCACGATGTTTCTGCAATATATCAAAGAACTTAATGACGAAAATGCACTCTATGTTTCAGCAGATGACATCTATTTTTCCGGACACAGACTGATTGATTTGGCAGACGAATTTTATAAAAATGGAGGAAAACGGCTCTTTATCGACGAAATTCACAAATATAAAGACTGGTCTGCAGAGCTGAAAAATATCTACGATTTCTATCCTGATTTAAAAGTTTGTTTTACAGGCTCTTCCGTTCTCGATATTCAGAAAGGAATGGCAGACCTCAGCCGAAGATCGCTGATGTTTTCGATGCAGGGATTTTCATTCAGAGAATTTTTGAAATTTAAACATAATATAGAAGTAGAAATTCACTCTTTTGAAGATATTATTTCCAACAATATTTCTCTGACTGATAAAATAGAACATCCGCTGCCGTTGTTCAAAGACTATCTGCAAAACGGATATTATCCCATGGCATCTGAAGACTACCTGCCTCTAAGGCTCGGACAAATCCTTAATACCACTTTGGAAACCGATATTCCTCAGTTTGCCAACTTATCGGTATCCACTGCCCGAAAACTAAAACACCTGCTGGTAATCATTGCTGAAAGCGTGCCTTTCAAACCCAATTTTGTATCTCTTGCAAAAAAACTGGAAATAAGCCGGAACTCTCTGGAAGACTATCTTTCCCATATCGAGGATGCCGGACTTATCATCCGCTTGCGGGGACAGACAACAGGAACAACAGCTTTGGGAAAAGTGGAAAAAGTATATTTAGACAATACCAATCTGGCTTATCACTTATCTGAAAAAGAACCTGAAACCGGCAATATCCGCGAAACCTTTTTCCTGAACCAAATGAGGGTAAACCATACGGTTGCCTCTTCTTCAGCTGCCGATTTCAAAATAGAAAACCATACCTTTGAAGTAGGAGGAAAAAGTAAAACTCACGCACAAATAAAAAATACTCCAAATGCCTTTGTGGTAAAGGACAATATCGAATATGGATATAAAAATGTATTACCTTTGTGGGCTTTCGGTTTGAATTATTAATATTTTTCGATGAATAATACTCCCGCCATATCCGTCATCATCCCCGCCTACAACCGTGCGGAAGTCATTTCGGAAACGCTTGATTCCGTTTTGGCTCAGTCTTTCCAGAACTGGGAATGCATCATTGTGGACGACGGAAGTAAAGACAATACCCTTGAAATCGCAGCTCAGTATACCGAAAAAGATTCCCGTTTTCGCTTGTATAAAAGACCGGACAGCCATAAACCCGGCGGATGCGGTGCAAGAAATTTCGGATTCCTGCAATCAAAAGGAAAATATGTAAAATGGTTAGACAGCGACGATATCATTGAAAAAGAACTGCTGGAAAAGGAAATCGAAAAATTTGAGCAGCAGCCCAATCTGAAATTCGCTTACTGTGGACATCTTACTTTTCACGAAAATCAGTCTCAACCTAACAATGCAAAACTTATCCAAACCGCTCCCAAAACAGGAACAGAACTTCTGAACCTCATGGGAACTTCACGGGAATACGTTCTTACGGGAAGTTATGCGGTAGACAGAAACGTTATTTCGGTTTCGGGATTGTGGAATGAAGAGCTGAAAATCAATCAGGACGGCGAATTTATATTTCGGGTTTTAACCAACTGTGATTCGGTTGCTCCCGTAGATTACACCGGATTCCGTTACAGAATTGATAACAGCAATAAAATCACTTCCGGCTACAATGACAAGGAAAAAGTCAGATTAAAATTAAAATCATGGCAGCTGATTGACGAACAAATCAAAGCAAAAAACATCAGCGATGTAGAACCTTACATCAGAGGAACAAAGGATTTTCTTTACAAATACCACCTCCACCAAAGGCATTACGACATTGTCGTGGAATTCAAAGATTTTTTCAAAAAACAGATAAAAGAGGAGAAAAGAAAAAGAATCAAATTGAAACTTACTGCACTTCTTATCAAACAACGCATCAGAAATTTTTTTAATTGATGCTGTTGAAATAAAATCATTCATAAAAAATTGAAACTGATGAAAAAACTGTTAATTGTAAGAGCTCCTTTCGGAGAAATTTTTATGCCTCAATGCCGGGAAATACTGGAAAGCGAATATATTGTAGATGAACTGCTCTCGGTAAAATCCCCTGATTACAGCAGTGTTTTTCATAAATATTACCATAAAATATTCAATCTTTTTTTTATTCATTTTCTGAAAAGACGGGATTATTATACGATATTGGCAGATAAAAGAAAAAACAGGCACTACGAAATATGTCTTAATAAAATTAAGCAAAATGTATACGATACAATCCTTGTCTTCAGAGGAGACAGAGTTCCTGAATTTGCTTTAAAACAACTCCAAAAACAATCAAAGGAAATCATTAACTATCAGTTCGACGGAATGAAAATGTGCCCCGAAATTGTAAATAAAAAAGATTTTTTCAACACGATTTACAGCTTTGAAAAAAATGATATCATTAACTATCCTGAATTTCAGATGAAGTTTGCTCCCAACTTTTATTTTGAGTATAAAAATGAAAACAAGCAGGCAGAGTCTGAAGCCGATTTTTATTATCTCGGAGTAGGATTGCAGGAAAGAATCAGAACTCTCACAGAAATTAATTCACTTTTTCCCGAAAAGAAAAAAATGTTTATCGTTTCTCATCAGAATCCGCTTCCTGAATATTTTACGAGACAGACAATCAATTATATTAAAAATCTTGATAATGTCCAAAGCTCCAACTGCCTTATAGACATCAAATTGGAGGCTCATGACGGTCTTTCTTTCAGGTTTTTTGAAGCGTTGTATTATCAGAAAAAACTCATCACCAATAATAAAGCGGTTAAAGAATACAACTTTTATCACCCGGATAATATACTGATTGTAGATTACGAGCATTTGAATAAAGAAGAGATTGAACGCTTCCTAAATAAAGAATACCACGTTATTGATAAAGAAATTACAGAATATTATTCCCTGCGAAACTGGCTGGCGAGAGTATTAAATTGAAGCGAAATCTATATATCAAGTTAATGAAAAACAGTAAATTTGCGCATCATTCAACTAAAAGAAAGAGCAAAGATAAATGATTCCGAAAAAAATCCACTATTTCTGGTTCGGAAAAGGCAGAAAATCCGAACTTACAGAGTTCTGCATCGCAAGCTGGAAGAAAATTCAGCCCGATTTTGAAATCGTGGAATGGACGGAAGAAAATTTTGATGTTTCCTCCAATACGTTCATCCGTGAGGCGTACGAACAGAAAAAATGGGCGTATGTTTCGGATTATGCGAGGGCAAAAGTTCTGTACGAAGAAGGCGGATTTTATTTTGATACCGATATGGAACTTCGGATGCCGCTCGATGAATTCACAAAACACCGCGCTGTCTGCGGATTCGAGATGAAAGGCACTCCTTATTCCGCATTTTGGGGCGTGGAAAAAGGGCATCCTTTAGCAAAAGACATCAAAGAATATTACGAAAAACAGGATGCTTTCCAAATCATTCCGAATACGAAAATCTTTTCCTGGCTTTTAGTCGAAAAATACGGAGCAAAAGCTGATGAAGACCAATTTCAGGAGCTGAAAGAAGGAATCATGCTGTATCCGTCGAATTATTTTTCACTGGATTTGCCAAAAAATTATGTGGTTCATCACTTTTCCGGTTCGTGGCACGGAGCGTGGACGGAGGATGAAAATTCCTTTAAAAGATTAGTAAATACCTACGGAATCGTAAAAATGTTCTCCGAAATCCCGGACGGAAAAAAGGAACTGAAAAATCTGATTTTCAATCATAAAACCATTACTTCGGATGAAATTTTAGACCAAATTCCATTTTCGTATATTGTTTCGTATGTGAGAAAAAAAATCTTCAATACATTTAAACTGAAATAGATGCTCGGAACTTTATCATGGAGAATGAAAGAAGCGCTCAGCGTTCTGACCGGAAAAAAGAAAACTTTTTCTGAAAAATCCGCCGTTTCGCAACCCGAAAAATCGCTGGAACATCTTGAGGAATACATCATTCAGGACAAGGAACTCGCAGAGTATATCAATTCCGTTTCCATAGAATTTTGTTTCAGTGAATTTGGCGAAAACCGTGTCAATGCAGGCGGAAATGAATTTAAAGGAAACCGTCTCGACCCGTCGCTTTCCACATTGAAACGATTTTTTCCGAATGCAAAATACACCGTATATTCCGATTTCGATTTGGAAATTCCGGGCGTGAATCTGAAAAAAATCATCACTTCACCGATTAAAGATGAGGAGCATCCGCGGCATTTTTACAGAGTAGCGGATTATTTTAAATTCAAATCGCTTCTGGATTCCGAAGCCGATTTCAAATGCGTAATCGATACTGATATGTTCGCCGTTTCCGAAGAAATATACCGTCTGGTTTTCCTTACCCAGACTTTCGGAGCGTGCGCACCGTACAACACGAGAAACCTGCTGAAACGGGATATGGAAATCTCCAAGGACACCAAAGCAATTACGGATTTAAGTAACGGTTTCGGACATTCCTACAACCAAAGCCCAATGACGCTCCGGAAAGATTTCGAGCCGGGAAAAAAATTCTATGAAGCCTGCTGCAAATGGATGATTCACGAACCGTCAAGAGCATCAAGAGTGATGTGGAATGCCGCAAAAGAAACCGGATTTTCGCCTTATCTTCTCCCTGCGGAATTTTGTGTATGTGAAGGAGATATAGGAGTTGGCAATGAAGTTATGCTCCATGTAGGACATCCGAAAGTGGCTGAATATTATAACGTGAAAATGTAAAAAAATGATTGTAGGAAACGGACTCATCGCCTCACTTTTTAAGGATTCCGACAGAGAAGACACCATTTTCTTCGCTTCGGGAGTTTCCAATTCTTCGGAAACAGATGCCGCGCAGTTTCAGCGGGAGGAAAATCTGATAAAGGAAACCATAGAAAAAAATCACGGAAAACTGTTTATTTATTTCAGCACATGCAGCATTTACGATTCTTCCAAAACCAACAGTCCTTACGTTCTTCACAAACTGAGAATGGAAGAAATCATCAAAAACAACACGGCAAACCACCTGATTCTTCGTGTTTCCAATGCGGTCGGAAAAGGCGGAAATCCTAATCTGCTGATGAATTACCTCATCCGTTCCATTCAGAACAACGAGACGATTAACGTACACACAAAAGCGACAAGAAATCTCATCGATGCCGAAGATATCAGAAACATTACGCTCGAACTTCTGGAAAGAGGTGATTACAACAAAATTGTCAACATCGCTTATCCGCAGAACTACTCCATTATCGAAATTCTGGAAATTCTGGAACAGCATTACGATAAAAAACTTAATTTAAACCTCATCAAAGTCGGCTCCGGATACGAAATAAACATCCCCGAAACAGAGAATTATTTCCGGAAAAACAATCTTAACAATAAAGAATCTTATCTTTGCAGAATCTTAGAAAAGTATTATTAATAAGAGCACGAAATTAGAAATCGGAAGTGTAATTCTTGCAAAATCGTTTGGAATCCGCCCCTCCAAAGGAGGGAATTTGCACAGCGGAAAACTATCTCGGAATACGACTTGCTCTTTTCAGTAGTTCGGCATTAATATCATTAATTAATTGCGGACCTTCGTAGATAAATCCGGTATATAACTGTACCAGACTTGCTCCGGCATCGAGTTTTTCCATTGCATCTTTTGCGGAATGAATTCCGCCGACACCGATAATCGGAAATGCTTTATTGCTTTTTTCGGAAAGATATTGTATCATTTTTGTGCTTCGTTCACGGATTGGTTTTCCGCTCAAACCGCCGTTTCCGATTTCGCCTAAAATTTTAGTTGAAGTTTTCAATCCTTCTCTGTTCACGGAAGTATTGGAAACGATAAGTCCGTCAATTTTGGTTTCAGCAACAAGTTCGATGATTTCATCTAACTGATGATTATTGAGGTCGGGAGCGATTTTCAGCAATATCGGTTTCGGATTGAATTTTGAAAGGTTGATTTTATTTACTTCCGTAATCAGTTCTCGCAGATAATCCACATCTTCTAATTTTGCGTGGCTTCCGACATTGGGGCAACTCACATTCAGAACGAAATAATCGACATAAGAGTGCAGACCTTCAAAACATTCGAGGTAATCCTGCGTGTAATTTTCGGGAGTGGTATCGGTGTTTTTTCCGATATTTCCGCCGATGATTATTTTCCCTTTATTCTTTTTTAATTTTTCGATTGCGGCTTCCAAACCCTCGTTATTGAAACCCATTCTGTTAATAATTCCCTCATCTTCAATCAGCCTGAACAGTCTTTTTTTCGGATTTCCGGATTGTGCTTTCGGCGTTACCGTTCCGATTTCCACGAAACCGAATCCCAAATCCGCCAGTTCATTATAAAGCACCGCATTTTTATCAAAACCTGCTGCCAATCCAACCGGATTTTTGAATTTTAAACCAAAAACTTCCCTTTCGAGGCGTTTGTCCTCAATCGGTTTCGGTAAAAATAATTTGGCTAAAAACCCGAAATTTTTCAGGAAAGAAAAAGTAAAATGATGAACTTCTTCGGGGTCGAATTTGAAAAGTATCGGGCGGATTATGCTTTTGTACATCGGAGAAAAGTTTTACAAAATTACCAAATTTTGCTGGAAGTTTTTTAAAATTTTCTTTAATAGAGTAAAATGCTGATTTATATCAATATTAGTTGTGAAATTTATATTCATAAAAAACACTATTTTTGAGGAAAGAAAAAAACAATGAAAAAAGGAATATTATTTATCGGTGTGTTCTTAGCACAATTTGCATTTGGGCAGGTTTCTCTCGAAAAAAACAAACTTGTAAAAGATGGTCAAACGTACAAAATGTCACAATATGCAGATGTTTTTCAAAATCAGGAAGCATTGTCTTTGGTAAAAAAATATAGAACTAATAATACTGTGGCGAACGTCTTTGCGGTAACTGGCGGTTTTGGTTTAGGATACGGACTTACAACATTAATTTCCGGCAAAAAAAATACAATTTCTGCAAATGGAACCACCTATACAAAAGAAGCAAAAAAAGGAGGCTGGGCATTTTTGGCAGCAGGAGTGGGACTTGTGGGAATCGGAATTCCTTTTGCTATTGCTTCAAAGAAGAATATGGACAAAGCTATCCAAATTGAAAATGGAGAAGCTACCGCTTTTCAACCGTATTTCCAATTAGAACCTACCGGAAACGGACTGGCTTTGAGTTATAATTTTTAGAAAACAACACATATTTATAGAGTGTTGTTAGGTTGCAATCCTGACAATGCTTTTTTTATTCCCGTTCTTTTCCGCCGTAAAATTCCATTTCAAGATTTTTGGCTTTTTCAAAATCATCTTCTCTTACTTTCAGGTGAACACCGCCGCTCGTCATATTGAAAATATTATACGTATTCGCCAGAACAGAACCAAAAACGAATGCTTCAAAACCGTTTTCTGCCAGAAAAATTTTGAATAACTGGGCTTCCAATTCTGTATTGAATATTTTCAGGGTTACGAGTTCCATTTATTTAAGCTTAGATTCAACCAAAAGTAACATTTTATAAATTCTAACGACAATTATTTTCGATATTTTTTAAAATTAATTTTGTAGAAATGTAACTTTTAAATTACCTTTGTTTTGTGAAAGTAAGAAAAGTCATCGCTTTTAAAAGCTATTTTGAAGATTTTCTTTTGAACCAAACCACAAAGGTTCAGGACAAAATCTACAAAATTATTGAAGCCATTGAAACGCTGGAACGTATTCCGTCCAATTATCTGAAACATATTTCGGGAACGGACGGATTGTATGAAGCGAGAATTCAGTTAGGCTCAAATATTTGGAGGGTTTTCTGTTTTTTTGACGGCGAAAAACTGGTGGTTTTAATGAACGGCTTTCAAAAGAAAACTCAAAAAACACCCAAAAACGAGATTGAAAAAGCCTTAAAAATTATGACGGAATATTACGAACAAAAAGCCAAACAAAATGGAAACTAAAAGCTGGAAAGAAATAAAAGATAATGTTTACGGCAAAACCGGAACTAAAAGACGTGATGAATTAGACAGAGATTTTGAATCTTTCAAAATAGGTTTATTGCTGAAAAAAGCCCGTGAAGAAAAACAATTAACCCAATCTGAACTCGCTAATCTCGTGGATAAAAAACGGGAATATATCTCAAAAATTGAAAACAACGGAAGTAATTTAACACTCAAAACTTTGTTTGATATTGTAGAAAAAGGACTTGGCGGGAAGGTAAAAATATCAATAGACGTATAAATTGCTCTATCAAAAATCCGCAAAAATTCCCTATTTTTGCACATCAATTCAATTAATATGGCAAAGCAGGAAGATGTTTTCAAAAAAGTGGTTTCCCACGCTAAGGAATATGGTTTTATTTTTCCGTCAAGTGAGATTTATGACGGACTTTCCGCTGTTTACGATTACGGACAGAACGGTGCGGAACTGAAAAACAACATCAAGCAGTATTGGTGGAAATCAATGGTGCAGCTCAACGAAAATATCGTGGGAATTGATGCGGCGATTCTGATGCACCCGACAACGTGGAAAGCGTCGGGACACGTTGATGCATTCAACGACCCTTTGATTGACAATAAAGATTCCAAAAAACGTTTCCGTGCCGATGTTTTGATTGAAGATTACTGTGCAAAACTCGAAGACAAAGCACAAAAAGAAATCGAAAAGGCGGCGAAAAGATTCGGCGATGCTTTTGATAAAGAGCAGTTTGAAACGACCAATCCTCGCGTAATTGAATATCGCGAAAAGCAGAAAGCCATTCTTTCCAGAAAGGCGAAATCGCTGGAAAATGAAGACCTTGCCGATGTAAAAGCACTCATCGAAGAATTGGAAATCGCAGACCCCGATACCGGTTCAAAAAACTGGACGGAAGTGCGTCAGTTCAACCTGATGTTCGGGACAAAACTTGGTGCTTCCGCAGAAAACGCAACCGATATTTATCTTCGTCCGGAAACGGCTCAGGGAATTTTCGTGAACTTTCTGAACGTTCAGAAAACGTCAAGACATAAACTTCCGTTCGGGATTGCCCAAATCGGAAAAGCGTTCAGAAACGAGATTGTGGCAAGACAGTTTATTTTCAGAATGAGAGAATTTGAACAGATGGAAATGCAGTTTTTCGTTCCGCCGGGAACTGAACTGGATTTCTACGAAGCGTGGAAAGAAAAACGCCTGAACTGGCATTTGGCATTAGGTTTGGGGCAGGAAAATTACAAATTCCACGACCACGAAAAACTGGCACATTACGCCAATGCAGCAGCAGATATTGAATTTAAGTTCCCTTTCGGATTTAAGGAACTGGAGGGGATTCATTCCAGAACGGATTTTGATTTATCGGCTCACGAAAAATTTTCCGGAAGAAAATTACAGTATTTCGACCCTGAAAGAAATGAAACTTACACGCCTTTCGTTGTAGAAACTTCTATTGGTTTAGACAGAATGTTTTTGGCTCTGATGTCGCACTGCCTGAAAGACGAAGTTCTGGAAGACGGTTCGGAAAGAACGGTTCTTTCGCTTCCTCCGGCACTTGCTCCGGTAAAAGCGGCGATTTTGCCTTTGGTAAAAAAAGACGGACTTCCGGAAATGGCAGAAAAAATCTTCAACGATTTGAAATACGATTTCAATATTATTTTTGAAGAAAAAGACAGCATCGGAAAGCGTTACAGAAGACAAGACGCTATCGGAACGCCGTTCTGCATCACGATTGACCACGATTCATTGAATGATTTTACCGTTACGTTAAGAGAACGCGACACGATGAAGCAGGAAAGGGTGCCGATTGAAAATCTGAGAAGAATTATCGATGAAAAAGTGAATTTCAGAACGCTTTTGGAAAAACTTTAAGAAATTATAATTGCAAAATCCCGATTCAAAATCGGGATTTTTATTGAAAAATTAAAAAGCTAATTTTTATTAATCGTCATAATAGTTTCCTCCGAAACTTTATATTCTCCTTTCTGAAAGGTTTCTTTGTTAGAAAGTATTATTTCGTAAGTATAAATGCCTTTTGGCAGGTTGTACGTACATTCTTTGCTGTCTTTTTGTATGACCAATTCTTTTTTGATGTCTTCGTCCTCGATTTTCCCGACGAGCGAAACGGTAATTTTCTCTTCCATTTTGTTTTTGAAGCAGAAACTGTCCACTGTTTTGGCGTTGGGGTCTGAGGTTTTGCCGTTTCCTCTGAGTGCGGTGTAACCTTGGATTAGGATATTGCCAATGGCAAGACCTTTGTCCAGCGTGGTTGTTTGGGATTTGAAGAATGAAGAACATAACAAAAAAGCAATCAGCAGGTAATTGTGCTTTTTCATATTTTCATTAATTTTTATCTTGCTCGGATAGTTTTTTTATGATACCATCTATATGCCCTTTTCCATAGATGATTGTAATTTTCTTGTATGGGGATTCTTTAATACTTTGGACAACAACTTCGTTCCGAAAATTTATTAAAACATCATTGGATTGTTTTTTGGTAACCTTATTTTCTTCTCTACATTTTGTGTATTTTTCAAAAATGGAGGTTTTGAAATCGCAGTCAGTTAATTTTATTTCCCCGTATTTATTTTCATAATAGCTTATAATATTTTGTAAATCTGTATCTGCTCTCCTACTATTCTCTGGCACTAATGACCATTCTTCATACGGTGGTTGGTCAACCATTTTTTTAGTATATTTTATATTTGGAAAAAGAGAATCTATAAGCTTCTTATATCCGAATTTTGGTTGAGTGAGGGGACTTCTTAAAATTTTCCTAATTTTTCGCACATCGACATCGTTTTTACGTTCGATATTCAAATTTTCGTATAAAAAATAATAACCAATATTTTTTAGAGAATCTATCTTATATTTTACATCACTATAAAAACCTTCTGTTCCTAAATGATGCATTGGAATAAAAACTATTGTTTTGCCCAAATAGGTGGTTGTTTTGAGTTTTACAGTATCGTCATAGAATCCATTGTATTTAAAAGATTTGTTTATCCAATAACTTTTACACCCTAAAAGAAATAGCGGTAAAATTAAAAAAAAGACATTTTTTTTCATCATAGAAAAGAGACTAATTAATCGTTTAGTAAATAGCCCACCCGTTGAAACCACAACAATATTATTGTCAACTATTTACCTGTTTTAAAATGTAATAAACGACGTTATCATTAATGAAATTTCCTGCAAAATTTTTTGCAGGAAAATAAATTAAGTAGCTAATCTGACCTTAAGCCAAGCGATTATAACTCCCATAATACCACTGGCTGTTCCCGCACCAAAAATTTGGTCTATCCAACATCCTATTTGATACCATTTGCAAGTCCCATCACCACTGCCTTTGGCTTCGTGTTGACGAGGATTAATGTTTGTGTCCAATTTTGGGGCATCCGATGGTGTTGAGAACAATGCGTATTCATTACTGATTCCCAGCTGGTCAAGTTTTGCATACGCTTGCCCCATTTCTATTCCGCTGTCAGTATTAATAATCTGGTCGCCAGATGTTCCTGATACCAAATAATTATAGGCTTTATTCAGTACTACTTCTCCTTCTGTTGTAACTGCCGCCCCTGTTCTCCCCAGAACGCTCCCTCTAAATGCTACATAAGTCATCCCCGTATTGTAAACCACCGATACATTATCCGTAAATGTTGCCATCATTGTAGCAAGTTTCAATCGGGTATCGTCGTCTATTGCTGTTGTCGATGTCCCACTTGATGTTGCTTTTTGTGTCTGCCCAAACGCAAAACTCCCTACAAACAGCGCAAATGCTGTCGCTAATTTAACTAAATTTTTCATTGTTTTAATGATTTTTTAAAAATTTAACATATTTTTTTCACTTGTGTTTTCCGGATTACACATTGGCAAAACTAAGCACTTGCCTGGTTTTTTTCTAAAACTTTTATTTTAAAATCAACAACAAAAGTTTTAATTTTAAATTTCAAAAAGCAGTATATTCGCTAAAAATATTTTGAGTATGTCCTTAGGAACGAAACTTCGCCATATGCGGCAACAGAAAAATCTATCGCAGATGCAGGTAGCACAAGAATTGGATGTTTCCCAAACTGCTTATAACAAATGGGAAAGCGACCAAACGAAACCTGGGATTGATAATATTCTCAGGATTTCCGAGTTTTATAATATTGACATCTATGAATTGTTAAATGAAAATTCGGGAGACAACATTTTCAATAATAATACATACGAAAACGCAAGTATAATCGGAAGATATTCTACCATCAATCATTATTTCTCCGAGAAACTTATCGAGCAATACGAAGCCCGTATCAAAAATCTGGAGGAGCAAGTAGAATTCTGGAAAAATAAATGCGAAAATTGAAATAATTCGTCCCGGCTGCGCATCTCGACACACCACATTTTATGGTTGATTAGAGAACGCGACATGATGAAGCAGGAAAGAGTGCCGATTGAAAATCTGAGAAGAATTATTGATGAAAAAGTGAATTTCAGAACGCTTTTGGAGAAACTTTAAGGAATAATTTTCAATAAAAACCTAACGGGTTTCCGAAACCCGTTAGGTTTAGGTTATAAATAAAAACTTCCGGAAATTTTCGGAAGTTTTTTGTTTGAGAAATATCATTTGGAGAATATCCGGAAAATGGTGTATATTTCGTTTTTTAAAACCTTTATAATGAATTCATTAAATACCCCATAACCAATTAATAATCAACACTAAACATTAGCATTTTCAATTAAGGGGTATGATTTAGAGCGTTTTCTGCGGTATTTTGACCTAATGAGTGTCCACCTTTTGTCTGCAAACCACTCATAGTGCAAATTTAACTAAAAATTTTCAAAACACAAACTCTCTA
>JASGDB010000122.1:0-8151 GCA_049841315.1 Bergeyella sp.
AAAATTTTAGCCGAGTTTCCAAGTCTTGAACTTTTGGTTCTTTTGTTTCAAGACAAAAGAACAGAAATTTAGAATTATAGATAAAAGTTAATTTTAAAATCCACAGTTTTTGTCGAAGAACCAAAATTTGTTTCTGCCTCTCGATTTTCCCAAAAAAAATCCGCAACATCGGGGAACTTCAAGCTCTCACAAAACACTTTCCATGTTCATATTATTCAACTACCTAAACCTCGTAGGTTTCCAAAACCAATGAGGTTTTCGATTAATGATTTTCAGGATTTTCCGTTCCCGAATTTCTGTACAGCACGGCATTTCCGTTTTCGCATTTTATTCCTGACGGCGGAAGAACTACGGCGCAGTCGGATACCAGATTATTGGTTTTGTTGTATGCGGTTTGCAATTCTGTGTAGGTTTTTATTTTCGGGAGAATTTCTTTTTCCTTGCTTTTCGGATAAGCGATATATCTCGCCGGACCTCCGCAGGGTTTCGAGCCTAAAGGGGAAATCCGCCATTGGGAAGCATCATCACAACTCACGGAAGATACGAGTTCTTCGATTTCGTCTCTAAGTTCCTGCATTTTTTTCGGCAGTCCTGCATCGAAATCTTTTTCTGTTGCTGTACTGTCCGAAATTTTCGGTTTTTCGGGTTTTAGGGCAATGTCTTTCGGAAGGTCGTCGGGATTGATTCTTGAACCGCAGGAAATCACCGCCAAGACAAAAATAATGGATGTGAAAACGAGTTTCATCTTTTCGTTAATTTTTTTTGGTAAACCTAATAAAAAAAAGTCTTTTCTGAAACCTTTTTTTAAGATAGTTTTTTAATTAAATTTGAAAAATGAACGAATCACTTTTCCATTTAGCAGAATTTACGAACCGGAGCATCTTCCTCACCGGAAAAGCGGGAACGGGAAAAACCACGTTTCTCAATGAATTTGTTCGCAAAACTCAGAAAAAACACATCGTCGTTGCACCTACGGGAATTGCGGCGATTAATGCCGGAGGAGCCACCATTCATTCCATGTTCGGGCTTCCGCTACGCACTTTTCTTCCGACTTTGGAACGGGTCAATGAAAATTACGGCAACAATATCCCCGATTTGATGTCGCATTTCCGCTACCGGAAAGAAAAACTGAAACTTCTGCGAGAAGTGGAAATCATCATCATCGATGAGGTTTCTATGCTGAGAGCCGATGTTCTTGATATGATGGATTTTTCGCTGAGGCATGTGAGGAGGAATCAGCAAAAATTCGGAGGCGTGCAGATGTTGTTTATCGGCGACCTTTATCAGCTTCCGCCTGTGGTTCGGGACGAAAATATTTTAAAACTGTATTACAATTCGCCGTTTTTCTTCGACAGCCATGCGCTGAAAGAACTTCCTCTCATCACGATAGAGCTTACCAAAGTTTACCGCCAGAAAGATGAACATTTTCTGGAAATCCTCAATGCAATTCGTAACGGAGACCGCTATAACATTGATTTTGACGAGCTGAACAAAAGATACAAACCGGATTTTGAACCTGCGGACGAACCTTATGTGTATCTCACTTCCCATAACCGAATGGCGGATGAAATCAATCAGAAAAAACTGAAAGAGCAGAAAGGAAAATCATATTTCTATAATGCCAAAATCGTCGGAAATTTCAGGGAATCACAATATCCTAATGAGGAAATTCTGGAACTTCGGGAAGGTGCTCAGATTATGTTTATCCGAAATGATGCAAGCGGGGAAAGAAAGTATTTCAACGGAAAATTAGCGGAAGTAGTCAGCCTGGATGAAGATGAAATCTGGGTGAGAATCGAAGGCGATAATGAAGATTTTAAACTGAAAAAAGAAATCTGGGAAAACAAAGCCTATTCCCTCGATGCCGATAAAAACATTCAGGAAGACGTTTTGGGAAGTTTCGAGCAGTATCCGATTCGGCTGGCTTGGGCGGTAACGATTCATAAAAGTCAGGGACTTACTTTTGACAGGCTGATTATTGATGCCGGACAATCGTTTGCTTCCGGACAGGTGTACGTTGCGCTGTCGCGATGCCGGACTTTGGAAGGAATTGTCTTGAAATCGAAAATTACTCCCGAAGTGATTTTCAGTGATGACCGTGTGGAAGATTTTCAGCAGGAAACCAATGCGAATGACAAAATGGAGGAAATCCTCAATACGGAAAAATACGATTTCGCTATCGGGAAAGTGCTGAGGAGAACCGATTGTACATGGCTTGAAAACGGCATTGAAGACTGGTACAAAGCGTCATTATCCGCCAAAAATGTAGATTCTCTGAGAGCAAAAGCATTGTATCATTCCGTGAAAACCGAAGCGGAAAATCTTTCCGGAATTTACAGGAAGTTTGAAAAAGTAATGCTGAAAAATACCCGAAAATTTCTGGAAGAAAATGAAGGCTGGGAAGAAATCGAAAAAAAAGCGGAGGGTGCGATTCAGTTTTTTTTCAAAAATGTGAATGAAAAGATTTTTAAGAGTCTGAAAGATTTGTACGCCGAAACCAAAGGAATGAAAGGGCTGAAGCAGTATAACGAAGATTTTCGTGTTTTGCTGGATGATTTGAAAGATTATTTAGACGATTTGAAAAAGGCAAAACTGCTGGATAAACCTTTGTTTAAAGGAGATAAGGATTCCGAAGTCTCGCTTCAGGTAGCAAAAGTTCCGTCGCATATTTTGACTTTCCAAATGTTTGAAAACGGGAAAACCATTCCCGAAATTGCGAAAGAAAGAGGCTTGGTTACCGAAACGATATACGGACATCTTGCGAAATTCGCCGAACAGGGACTTCTCGATATTACCCGCGTGATTCCGAAAGAAAAAATCAAAGAATTTGAAGTTCATTTTAAGAAAAACCCGGAAGAAAAAACACTTTCGGATTGGAAGAAAATTCTTCCCGAAGATTTTCAGTTCAACGAAATCAGGATTCTTCTCAATCATTACAATTATAAAAACAGCAAGAAGGAATAAGGATTTCACTCTTCGCCGAAACAGCATGCTCAACTTATATTTAAACTCTGAATTTTTTGATATTCCGGAACTCGTCTGAAATCTCAAATTTCAAATCTCGAATTATTAGTTTAGTTTTGCACGATATATGAAAAATACGGCTTTATTCCGACTGCACTTTATTGTTTTTCTTTGGGGATTCACGGCGATTCTTGGAAAACTTGTCAATGCCAATGCGCAGATTCTGGTGTTTTACCGGATGCTTTTTGCGGCTGTTTTTCTGTTTGTCTTTTTAAGGGTTTTCAGGAAGCAGAGCATTGCGGTTTCCAAAAAACTGTTTTTGCAGCTGGCGGTGGTTGGAACTTTTATGGCGTTTCACTGGCTGTGCTTTTTTTATTCGATAAAGGTTTCCAATGTTTCCATTTCGCTGAGCTGTCTTTCGATTTGCACTTTGTTTGTGGCGATTTTAGAACCTGTCGTTTTCAAAAGGAAAATGGATATTTCCGAAGTCATTATGGGAATTGTGATTCTGGTGTGCATGTATCTCATTTTTCAGACGGAATTCAGGTATAAAGAAGGCATTTTCTATGGAATTTTGACTGCACTTTTAGGTGCGATATTTTCTGTTTTTAATGGAAAACTGTACGGAAAAACATCTTCTGGGAATATTATTTTCTATGAAATATTCATCGGATGGACGGTTTTGTCTGTTTTTTATCTCTTTACGGGGCAGATTTCACAGCTTAGCGAAATAAGTTACCTTGATTTAGCGTTAATTACATTGCTGGCAAGTGTGTTCACGGCATATCCGATGTTTGAATCGATTCGTCTGATGAAATACATCACGCCGTTTACATTAGCTCTTACGGTAAATCTCGAGCCGGTGTACGGAATTATTCTGGCATTTTTTATCTTTGGAGAATCGGAACACATGAGCCCTGTTTTTTATATCGCTTCGCTGGTGATGATTCTGTCGATAGTGGCAAACGGAATCATTAAGGCGAGAAAAAGAGCGTTACAGCTGAATAATAATTAAATGAAAAAAATTGTACTTCTATATTTACTGGTATTTTCTTTTCTGCTGAACGGGCAGATTATCAGGAAATATTCCAATGAATTTCTCAACATCGGAGCGGGTGCGAGAGGTCTTGCCATGGGAGGAGCGGTTATCTCCAATCAGGGAGATGTCTATTCGCCGATGTGGAACCCTGCGGGTTTAATGGGCGTTGAGTATGACTGGCAGGGCGCTGCAATGCATGCCGAATATTTTGAATCCATTGCGAAATACGATTATATCGCTTTTGCAAAACCTCTTGACAATAACGGCGGAGTTCTGGGAATTTCAATCGTAAGACTTGGAGTGGATAATATCCTGAACACCACGCAGATGATTGATTCCGAAGGAAATATCGATTACGATAAAATCACTCAGTTTTCGCAGGCGGATTATGCAGGGATTATTTCTTATGCTTTCAATCCGGGAGGAAATCACAAACTCGATGTCGGGGTAAATGCTAAACTTGTGTACCGAAATGTAGGGAAATTTGCCGGCGGTTACGGTTTCGGATTTGACATCGGGGCAATTTATCATGCGGATTCAGGGTGGAATTATGGGGCAATGCTCCGCGATGCTACTACTACGGTCAATTTCTGGACAGTAAATCAGGATGAATTATCAACTGTGGTAAACGGAGAAGAATTCAATCCCGCACCAGCCGACAAAATGGAACTCACCATGCCGAAACTGAATCTGGGTATGAGCCGTAACTTTGAAATCAACCGCGATTTGGAAATCCTTTCCGAAGGCGGACTGAATATAGATTTTGCCAAAACAGCTTCTTTGATTTCCACAGATTTTGCAAGCATTACGCCTTATGCGGGAGCAGAACTGAAGTTTCAGGATATAATTTTTGTAAGAGTAGGTGTGAACCGTTTTCAGTCCATCACCGACATTGAGGATTTGAAAAGAAAAGTATCGTTCCAGCCGAGTGCCGGAATCGGCATTAAATACAGAGGTTTGACACTGGATTATGCGATTACCAATTCAGGTGTGGGCGGTTCTAATTTCTATTCCAATTTCTTTTCTCTGAAACTGGATATGGAAGATTTCAGGAACTAAGAATTTTTGTACCTTTATCAGGAATTTATTTTAATGATTGTCCGTAATTTATCATAAATGGTAAAACTCTGCGAACTTTGATGAGTAAAACGCCTTTGCGACCTCAAAAATAAAGAGGTTAGTAGTCAAAAAATATTTGCGGACCTTTGCGTTAAATAAAAGCATTATGAATTAAAACGGATATTCAAATTTATTTTTACGGTTATGAAATATTTTGCTTCAGCATTTATGGCTTTATTGTTCGGTTCGATGGTGTACGGACAAAGTAGTGTTTCGGATTACAAATACATTTTTGTCCCTCAAAAATTTAAGGATTTTAAAACTGAAAATCAGTACAAACTCAATTCACAGCTTGTTGCAGCTCTGAAAGGGAAGCAATATCAGGTGCTTTCCGATGATAAGGAAAACTGGCCGGATGCTGTCAAACTCAATCCCTGCCGGATGCTTACGGCAGAAGTGAAAAACAACAGCAATATGCTCAGAAACAGGGTGATTCTGGAATTTTCGGATTGCAAAAATACAGTCGTGCTGGAATCGAAAGGAACAACCATGATTAAAGATTTTGATACAGGATATCCGGATGCTCTTGCCGTTTCATTGAAACCAATTCCGGTTTCCAGTCCCAAAGAAATAACGGTCGAAGTTCCGGTATCTGTAAAAACAGAGCCTGAAAAAGCAAAAACACAGGCACTAAAAAATGAACCTGCTCCGAAAACCGCAGAACCTGTAAAAACCTCACCATCTTCAGCGGAAGCCTATATTCTGGATGGAAAAACCTATCAGAAAGTACAGCTCGGAAACGGGCAGTTTATCCTTGTAAATCCCGACAGTTCCGCTCCGTATGCGACTTTTAGTCCTGCTGCGAAAGCCGGAGTTTATCGGGTGAAACTGGGTGATGTCAATACTTTAGGATACGAAGAAAGCGGAAATATCGTGATTGAAGTTCCGCAGAGTGATGGTTCTGTTGGTCTTCAGACTTTGAAAAGAGAAACCCGGAATCACAAAAAAGACTGATATTTCACACCCTCAAAACTTTTGCCGATAAAATTATCACAATTTCTAAATTAGTGATAAAAGTGTCCGTTTACAATTTATCCATTAAAAATAACCCTTTTCTTCACGGAATAATTCAGTAATGCCACCAGTACAATCGCAGAAATTTTGCTCAGCATTTCCGGACTGAATACGAAAAATTTCAGGTCGATATATTCATTAATGAAAATAAACCGGAAGAAAATCTGAAAAAAAACAAGACTGAGTATCGTGGAAAAAACAGAAACCCCTATGAAATACGCAAATTCCCGCCGTTTGGAATGTTTTCCCCTTTCAAAAACAAACCAAATACTGAAAAAATAATTGGAAACAAATCCGAAAACCGTGGAAAAAATATTACTCAGCGGAAAGTGGATGCCCGAAAAATCCGTTTCCTGAGGAATTATTTGGGGAATATACACACTGAAAACCTTGAAACTGCCGATTTCCAGCACGGCACTCAAACCGCCTGCGAGGATAAAAAAAAGTACCTGTCTTTGTTTTAGTAGAAGTTCACGCATTCCCAAAATATGTACTGCAAATTTAAAGATAATGTTAAATCATCAAAATTCTTGTTAAAATTTTTTTTATTTAGAAAAAATTTATACTTTTATTTTTCCGAAAAGGATGAAATAGCACCTGATAATTTTACAATTTCAATTCCGAAAATGTTTTTTATCTTGAAAAACCGCAAGACCTCTTTTTATTGACAGCAACGTAATACCATGATTTACCTTGAAAACAAGCAAACCTTACCGAAAATTTCTGCCTCAGCAGAAGCAGATTGAAAAACTCGAAAAAACCAACGCGAGATTCAAAAGAATTTATTCCGAATACGAAACCATGTCCGAAGAACTTTGGAATCTGGAGAGCTCCGAAGCCGTTCCCGTTACGGATGATTTTCTCAATTCCATAAAACTTCAGACCTCATATCTGGAAGACGAAATCCACGATTGGCTTCTCGATGATGAAAAATAAGAGCCAAGTAAAAAGAGCCAGGTAGCAGTCCGATGTGTCGGGTGAAATCAATAGCCCTTGCAAAATATATCCAACATTCATTTTAAATTCCTAATTTAGCAATCCAAAATTTTATCTTAAAATATGATTGCTATTGTAGATGGCGGCTCCACGAAATGCGACTGGGTAATCCTTAACCAAAAAGGGGAAATACAGCTCCGTACCGATACGGTAGGCTTTAATCCGAACATTATTGAAGTTTCAGAAATCCCCGGCGAGCTGGAGAGCAATCCGAAACTTTCAGAATTAAGATTCAAAATTTCGCATGTATTTTTCTACGGTTCCGGCTGCGGAACGAATGAAAATAAGCTGAAAGTGGAAAATGCACTCAGTGTTTTTTTTACCAATGCAAAGTTTGTTATTAAAGAAGACCTTCTGGCAGCTGCATATTCCGCCTACAACGGTACTCCCGCGATTGTCTGTATTCTCGGAACAGGCTCCAATTCCTGTTATTTCGACGGCAAGGAAATGAGAACGGAACTTCCTTCTCTCGGTTTCCTTATTGGTGATGACGGCAGTGGCTGTGCGTTGGGAAAAAAGCTCGTGAAAAATTATTTCATGAAAAAACTTCCCTCCGACCTTCATCAGCAATTTACCGATACGTATCATCTGGAAATCGATGAGCTGATAAGGAATATGTATCACAATCCCCGTGCTAATGCATATTTGGCGGAATTCAGCAAATTCATTCTGGAGCGGAAAGACCACCCGTTTCTTCAGCACATGGTTTTTGAAGAAATGAAAAATTATTTTGATTATCAGGTACTTCCGTATGAGCAGAGCAAAAACTGCGAAATCAATTTTATAGGCTCAATCGCTTATTATTATGAAGATGTTTTAAGAGCCGCCGGAGCAGAATTGCACCTGAACATAGGAACTGTCGTACAAAGACCGATAGAAAGGCTGGTAGAATATCATAAAGAATATATCCTTCCGGAATTATAAAAGCCCTGAAAGGGGCGGAATCAATATCTGGTGGAATGTCATAAAGAATATATCCTTCCGGAATTATAAAAGCCCTGAAAGGGGCGGAATCAATA
>JASGDB010000123.1:0-24122 GCA_049841315.1 Bergeyella sp.
AGACAAAAAAGCTTTAAAATTTCACGAAATTTATGCTCCGAAATTCGTGAACGAATGATATACTTATTTTTCATCTATTCAAGGTACTTTACAAAGATATACAATCTCTTAAATTATCTTGAACCTATTTTTTTATAATTATTCAATAATCAAGAGCCAAAATCAAGAGCCAAGGAAAAAGTAAAAAGAGCCAAGTATTTTTTAGTCGGAGGTCGGAAGATGATGAGTTCAAACAATTTCAAACAATCAAACAACATCAAACCATTTCAAACTCTCAAAGTCTCCCAATCTCAAAGTCTCCCTTTCTCCCTTTCTCCCTTTCTCAAATTTCCCCGTCATTTTCCTACAAATGTTCCTTATATTCCTTTAAAATAATCTTAAACCATTCCGTGAAATGTTCGGGATGATTTTCCATTTCTTCATTCAAATCGTCCATGGAAATATAGCGGACTTCGCTTACTTCGGAAGTTTCCGGTTTAAAATCGCCTTCATACATTCCCGTAAAAACATGGTCAAGTTCGTGTTCCCATAAACCTCCGCCAACATCGGCTTTGTAGATGAAGTAGAATTTTTCGGCAAGCTCAGTTTCTATTCCCAATTCCTCTTTCAATCTGCGATTTGCTCCTTCGAGATAGGTTTCCCCGTCTCGTGGATGCGAGCATACGGCATTCGTCCACTGTTCAGGTGAATGATATTTGCATGAAGCACGTTTCTGCAAGAGCATTTCTCCTTTGGAATTAAAAATAAACACCGAAAAAGCACGGTGCAACAACCCGCTGATGTGTGCCTGCTGTTTTTCCATAAGACCAATCACTTCATCAGACGGATTGACCAAAACTACCATTTCTTCCATTCTTACAAAGGTAATCGGAATTAATGATTTTGTAAAATATTTGTTTAAAATTTAAGATTTTTAACAGATTTTCGGGCAGAAAACGGTTAGTTAAAAAAAATTCTGTAGACATTGCGTTTAAATATACCCGAACTGTACAAAATTTACCTCAGTGCCCGGAAAATTTCATGAAATTTCATAAAAGTTTACAAAAACTGAAAACTGATTCCCTCCTTTTATTGACAAGGTGTTCTTTTTAATTTGATATTACAATCTCAAATTATAATACATTAAAACCAACAAATTTATCTATATTTGAGGTGATAAAAAAAGGGCAAAATCACCCTTTTTTGCATGATGCTGAAATTATCCCGCCATGAACCATGATTATTTAAAGGAAAACTACCGGAAAATTGTAGATATATTACCACAAAACGTGCAGCTTGTCGCTGTTTCCAAAACCCATCCGGCAGAAAAAATAAAAGAAATTTATGACCTCGGGCAAAGGGTTTTCGGAGAAAATAAAGTTCAGGAGCTTACCGAAAAATATCCTCTGCTTCCCAAAGACATCCAATGGCATCTCATCGGGCATCTACAGACGAATAAAGTAAAATACATTGCAGAATTTATCGACACCATACAAAGCGTGGATTCCGAAAAACTGATGCAGGAAATCGACAAACAGGCTCAAAAATATAAACGTACGATAAAGGTTCTTCTTCAGGTAAAAATTGCAGAAGAAGATACCAAATCAGGACTTGAAAAAGAAGAGGCCAAACAGCTATTCAACCGTTTTCTTATAGGAAATTTTCCCAATTTGGAAATCACCGGACTTATGGGAATGGCAACTTTTACCGATGATGAAAACCAAATCCGAAAAGAATTTACATCACTGAAAAAACTTTTTGATGAACTTTCCGAACAAAAACCGCTTCAAACACTTTCTATGGGAATGAGCGACGATTTCCCGATTGCCATTGAGTGCGGAGCCAATTCCGTACGTGTAGGTTCGGCGATATTCGGGCAAAGAAATTATAACGGTTAAATTTAGGTATAATTATTGCTTCAAAACAGAAAATTTTTCACCCCTTATTTACCATAAACCAAAATTTGCAGTATGCAGAAAATTTTAATTGTTGAAGATGAAAAAGCCATTTCCGGCGTACTTGAAAATATTTTAACGGAAGAACTTCCCGATTACGAATTTATCATTGCGGAAGACGGACTGGAAGGCTACAAACAAATTGAAAAACACGATTTTTCCCTTGTTCTTTCAGACATCAAAATGCCGAAACTTTCCGGAACAGAACTTTTGAAACAGGCTCTTGCGCTGAAACCCGACACCACTTTCGTTATGATTTCGGGGCATGCGGACATTGATACTGCCGTTTCCACGCTGAAAGACGGCGCTTACGATTTTATTTCTAAACCGATTGACATCAACCGGCTGATTACCAGCGTGAAAAATGCTTTAGACAAAAGAATCCTGTCCAAAGAAAACAGAAATTTACAATCTGAAAACAAAAATCTGAAGAAAAAAGTCAGCAAAAAATACCAGATGATTGGTGAAAGCGCGCCGCTGAAAAAAATTCAGGAAATGATTGACAAAGTTGCTTCTTCCGACGCCAGAGTGCTGATTACAGGGCCGAACGGAGCCGGGAAAGAATTGGTTGCACACGCCATTCACGCCCAAAGCGACCGTTCAAAAGGCCCGATGATTGAGGTGAACTGCGCTGCGATTCCGTCAGAGCTTATCGAATCCGAACTTTTCGGACATGTGAAAGGTTCGTTTACAGGTGCGATTAAAGACAAGCAGGGAAAATTCGAGCTTGCCGACCACGGAACGATTTTCCTCGACGAAATTGGCGACATGAGCCTGATTGCACAAGCAAAAGTGCTTCGAGCCTTGCAGGAAAGCAAAGTTTCACCGGTGGGAAGCGACAAGGAAATCAAAGTTGATGTGCGTGTAATCGCCGCTACCAATAAAGACATGAAAAAGGAAATCGAAGCGGGAAGGTTCAGGGAAGACCTTTATCACAGGCTTTCCGTAATTGAAATTTACGTTCCGCCATTGGATGAAAGAAAAGAAGATATTCCTTTGCTGATTGAACATTTTACCAAAATAATTGCAGAAGAACAAGGAAATACGCCTAAAGAATTCAGTGAAAAAGCGGTGAAATCCTTACAGGAATTTTCGTGGACGGGAAACATCCGTGAACTACGAAATGTCGTGGAAAGATTAGTAATTCTCGGAGGAAATCCCGTAACTGCCGATGATGTCGCGAGTTTTGTGAGGAAGTAAAGTTTGTCAGTTTTATTTTTTTGTTTTTCATAGGGCGTTGCCCTATGTTATTGATGTCGCGGCTTCGCCGCTTTTTACATTTCGCAAAAATCCGTTTCCGCTTTTTTGGCTATTTATCAAATACATACACCGCTCCGGAATCAGTTATAGTGTTGTCGCTTTGGCTGCCGCCAATTCCTGTGGCGGCGGAATCTTCCTGGTCAGCACCGACTGCTAAGGTATCTCCGTCCGAAGACAGCGAAACCGAATCTCCAAAATAATCACCCGCCCCGCTATTGGACGCTTTGATGTAGGATTGCTGAGACCAAGTGCTTCCGTTTCTTGTAAATACATATACCGCTCCGGAATTACCCACACCGTTATTGCTTTGGTCGCCGCCAATTCCTATGGCAATAGAATCTTCAAGGGGTGCGCCTACCGCTAAAGTATCTCCGTCCGAAGACAACGACACCGAATTCCCAAAAGCATCACCTAAATCGGTATTGGACGCCTTGATGTAGGCTTGCTGAGTCCAGATACTTCCGCTTCTTGTAAATACATATACCGCTCCGGAACCGGACTTACTGTTATCGCTTTGAGTACCGCCAATTCCTGTGGCAGCGGAATCTTCTCCGAAAGCACCGACTGCTAAGGTGTTGCCGTCCAAAGACAGCGAAACCGAATTGCCAAAAAAATCATTTGCCTCGGTATTGGACGCTTTGATGTAGGCTTGCTGAGACCAGACACTTCCGCTTCTTGTAAACACATATACCGCTCCGGACTCGGACGCACTGTTATCGCTTTGACTGCCGTCAATTCCCGTGGCATTGGAATCTTCATAATATGAACTAACGCCTAAGGTATTGCCGTCCGAAGACAACGACACCGACCAGCCAAAATAATCACCCGCCCCGGTATTGGAAGCCTTGATGTAGGCTTGCTGAGACCAGACACTTCCGCTTCTTGTAAATACATATACTGCTCCGGAACTGGACGCACCGTTATTGCTTTGAGTGCCGCCAATTCCTGTGGCGATGGAATCTTCTCCGAGAGCACCGACTGATAAGGTATTGCCGTCCGAAGACAACGACACCGAATAGCCAAAATAATCATTTGTCTCCGTATTGGACGCTTTGACGTAGGCTTGCTGAGACCAGACACTTCCGCTTCTTGTAAATACATACGCCGCTCCGGAAGCAGAAGCACTGTTATCGCTTTGAGCGCCACCAATTCCCGTGGCAAAGGAATCTTCAAAATATGCACCAACGGCTAAAGTATTGCCGTCCGAAGACAAACAAACCGAACGACCGAAATAATCATTAGCCTCCGTATTGGAAGCCTTGATGTAGGCTTGCTGAGACCAGACACTTCCGCTTCTTGTAAATACATACACCGCTCCGGAAGCGGTCGCATTGTTATTGCTTTGGTCTCCTCCAATTCCTGTGGCGGTGGAATCTTCAAGGTATGCACTAACGGCTAATGTATTGCCGTCCGAAGACAACGAAACCAAACGACCAAAACTATCATATGAATTCGTATTGGACGCTTTGATGTAGGCTTGCTGCGCAGTAAATTCAGAAGGGTCGATTACTGTTGTTTCCCCGGTCATAGAAAAACATTTCCATCCGCTATCAAGGCGGATACAAAGAGATTGGCGGGATTCGTCATAGACGAGTGTGCCGTTACTCACAGCACTGCTGCTGTTGTATTTGTTTACCACGTCTTCGACGCTTGTTACGGTTGGTAAAACCAAACCGCCGTTTTTCGCCGTTCCGGAATTAACTTCCAAAATTCCCGTTGGCGTTGTCGTATTGATTCCCACTTGTGCCATTGTGCAGATGCAGATAAACGGCAATAAAAGGTTTAAGATTCTCTTCATATTAATTTGTTTTTAGAACTTGTAACTGATTTTCATTTTAAACCTGAGTTCGATTGTTTATACATCAAAAAACAATCGAACTCAGGTTCATAATGCATCATAGTTTCGATTTTGCTACAAAAGTAACAGAGAAAACAACTGTCCTCGAATAATATAAGCAAAACTTTGTCCTGTTTTATAAAACAGGACAAAGTTTTCAAAATCAGGTCATTTACAGGGGGTTACAACTCCAAATATTATTATTATTATTATTATTATTATTGATATTGCAGACATGGTTCTATTTCACATCTTTACGGTATTGTGCAGGGCTCATTCCCGTTGCTTTTTTGAAAGCATTGTAAAATGCGCTGCGCGATGTAAAGCCGGCATTTTTTGCCAGTGTTTCTATGGTATAATGCCGCATTGCTTCCGTATCATTCATTTGCTGCTTGATATGATTAATCCGATACTGATTGACAAAATTGACAAAATTGAGATGATAGATATTATTGAAAATCGCCGACAACCTGTGAGGGCTGATTGAAAAAACTTCTGACAGATGACTTAGGCTCAAATCTGCATTTTTAAAAGCCTCTTCTTTTATGATGTAATGTTCTATCATTCTGCACCATTTTTTGTTTTCCCTGTCTTTTTGCCGGGATATCTGATGCTGCTTTTGAATTTTCATCAAAGTAGCCGGTTTCATATCCAGCAAAGAAGCCACCAGTGGCAAAGGCAGCCTTTCTATGTAGCCGGGCTTGGTGTTTACAAAGTAAAAGTAACGCTCTTTGACATTGCCCAGCCTTATGATGTGGGCGCGCTCCTGCGCATCGCGATAATATTTTTCCACCATTACCCTGAACAGAAAGTTCATATCAAAATGATTCAGAAAAAGTGTCTGCAAATCATCATTATGCATCGCCAACAGTTCCGAATCTTCCACCGCTATAATGGCTTCTTGCGATGGCGCAGCGCCGTGCAACCCCGATATGGAACTCACAAATTCATTCTCAATGGAAATATAAGTAACAATCTCTTTTTTCTGATATTTGGTTTGCCCCATCAGTGCGCCGTGCTTTATAAAATACATATATTGGCATTGCTCGCCTTCACGCACCAGTATTTTTCCTTTTTTTATTTTTAGGCAAACAGTCTTTTCATAAAAAGCCTCCTTCAATCCAATGCTGACGGGGTAAATGGTTTCCAATATTCCTAAAACATAATCGATATCCTGCTCCGGTGCTTTTTTGTAATACATTGCTGATGAGAAAATTACGGCAAATATAGTTTTTTAAACGTTCAGATTCTTATATTTTTGCGCCACATTATTGCTTTTAAAATCTGAACGGCTTATTTTTATTTCCGGGCCTCAAAGCAAATTCTAAGATGTTTTCCGTATTTTTGCCGGAAATTTTTTTTTGTGCAGATACTTCATCCTCAATACACCAAAAGAACATTACAATTAGCCGTTCCCGTGATGCTTACCCAGCTCGGGCAGGTTTCTGTGAATCTTTTCGATACCATTATCGTGGGAAATCTTTTGGGAGCGAATGCCCTGGCCTCCGTTTCTTTGGGAAATGCTATTTTTTTCAGTGTATTCATTTTTGCGCTGGGAATGTCTTTTGCCATTCCGCCTCTGGTTTCCGAGGCTCATGCAACCAATAATCATAAGAAAATCAACAGTGTTGTACGGCACGGATTCATCATCAATGTAGCGGTTGGGGTACTTCTGATGGCTTTGATTTTGTTGGGTGCGCCACTACTTCATTACATGAATCAGCCGCAGGAAATCATTCCCGATACCATTATTTTCCTTGAAATCATGGGATTCAGCATACTTCCTTTCATGGTTTTCCAGACACTTCGGGAAACATCGGAAGGGCTTTCCTACACTATCGGAGTTACAAAAGCGACCATTATTGCCAATATTATCAATGTTGCGCTTAATTATGTTTTCATTAAAGGAATGTTCGGCTTTCCGCCGATGGGCGTAAAAGGTTCTGCCCTTGCCACATTGGTTTCCCGTATTTTCATGATGATTTTCCTTTATACTGTTTTGAGAAAAGAAGAACGAACCAGAAGATATATTAAAGAATTCAGCCTTAAAATCGAGCTTTTTTCAAAAGAACTGTTCCGGAAAATGGTGAAACTCGGCATTCCGACTGCGCTTCAGATGTTTTTTGAAGTAACTGCTTTTGCGGCAGCCGCTTTCATCTGCGGACTGATTTCTGCACACGATATTGCATCTCATCAGATTGCGCTGAGCATGGCGTCTTTCACGTTTAATCTTTGTATCGGTTTCAGCGTTGCTTCTACTGTAATGATTGGCAACCGTTTGGGAGAAAAAAACTTCACCGAGCTTAGGAAACAGGGCATCAACAATCTCAAAATTGTCTTTATTTTCATGCTTTTCTGCGGTTTGATGTTTATTTTGGGAAGAAACATCCTTCCAACGTTTTTTACCCAGAAAGGTGAAACCGAAGTAATTGCATTGGCTTCCAAACTGATGATTATCGCTGCATTATTTCAGCTTTCGGATGGAGTTCAGGTCGTGGCGTTAGGCTGTCTGCGAGGGATTCAGGATGTAAAAATCCCGAGTATGATTACCTTTATTGCCTATTGGATGATTACCATTCCTCTCGGATATTTCCTCTGCTACACCATGGAAATGGGAGCTTTCGGGATGTGGATTGCACTCGGATTAGGCTTGAGTATTTCTGCAGTTTTGCTGGTGATTCGGTTTCTGAAATTGAGTAAAAAGAAGATTACAAATTAAAAAAAGAATACCGGAGGAGCAACTTGTGAACTATCAACAGTATGCCCAAACAGAGCTTTTTTGCTTCAATTCTATGAATAGTCCGCACATTTTTATAATGCTATCCGGTTATTTTACAGTTCAAAATCATCTTCCGAAACCGCAGTTCCGTCCGACATCAGATACGCTTTCAGAAAAGGTGTAATTTCACCATTCATTACGGAATCCACATCAGAAGTTTCAAAGCCGGAACGTACGTCTTTCACTAATTTGTAAGGATGCATCACATAATTGCGAATCTGGCTTCCCCACTCTATTTTCATTTTATTGGCTTCGATTTCGTTTCGTGCTTTCATCCGTTCTTCCAGTTCCATTTCGTATAATCGGGAGCGCAGGAGCTGCATAGCTTTTTCTTTGTTCTGAAGCTGGGAACGAGATTCGGAGTTTTCAATAATAATTCCTGTCGGAGCGTGGCGCAGACGAACTGCCGTTTCTACTTTATTGACGTTCTGACCTCCCGCACCGGAACTTCTCATTGTTTCAAAGGAAATATCAGCCGGATTAATGTTAATTTCAATCGTATCATCCACAAGCGGATAAACATAAACCGAAACAAAGCTGGTATGACGCTTCGCATTGGAATCAAACGGCGAAATCCTCACCAGGCGGTGCACACCGTTCTCCCCTTTCAGATAGCCGAAAGCAAATTCTCCGTCGATTTCCAGCGTAACGGTTTTCACTCCGGCAACATCGCCTTCCTGAAAGTTCAGCTCTCGGACTTTATAACCGTTTTTTTCCGCCCACATTGTGTACATTCTCATCAGCATTGATGCCCAATCGCAGCTTTCCGTTCCGCCAGCTCCTGCCGTAATTTGTAACACCGCAGAAAGCTCGTCGCCCTCATTTGAAAGCATATTTCTGAACTCCAGATTTCCGATTTTTTCCAACAGCTCAGGATATGACTTATCTAACTCTTTTTCGGAATCCGGGTCTTCTTTTGCAAATTCAATCAGAACCTGCAAATCTTCAAAAGAAGTACGAATATCTTCGTAATCTTCCACCCATTTTTTCTTGGAACGGAGCTGTTTCAGGAATGTTTCGGCTTCTTTTGGGTTGTCCCAAAATTCAGGTGCAGCGGTTTTTTCATCATCGTTGATGATTTCCAGCTTTTTCTTTTCAATCTGAAGATATTTATGCAAATCCTCAATTCTGGACTGTAATTCTTTTATCTGTTCGTTTGTAACCAATGTTCAAATTTTAAGCGACAAATTTACGGAAATTTTACTGACACGGCTGTATTTCGGGCAAAATCGGCATTGAAAAATATTCTGAATTTTTTCGGGATTTTAAAACCTAACAGGTTTTGGAAATCTGTTAGGTTTAGAATTTTCTGTATATAATTGTAAAATTACTCGAATTTCAAGACAAACATCAGTGCGCGGGTTTTTGCCGTAGAAATTGCTCCTGCCCAGTACGGAGGTGTTCCCGGATTATCCGCCACCATTTCGTTATTAATCATAAACGTTCCCCTGAATGCCGGTGTGAGCTTGAACCTGCTGAAATAAAACTGCATTCCGATTTCTGCTGACCATGCGAAATTACTGCTGGTGGTTCTGAAAATTCCCTGCTGGTTATCGTCCAGACTTTTATTATTGGACTGCAGATTGAGCATCCAGTTGACGCCTGCGGCGGCATAAGGTCGGGAATTGTACCATCTGTCTCCATGAAATTCCAGCAAAAGCGGAATGTCTACATAAGTGGATTTCACTGTTCTGTTTCTGTCTGCTTCCGAAAAATCCGGAGTCTCTGAAAAAAAGGCTTCTTCTGTGTTTTCATCAGTATTGAATGTAATGTCCCTTTGCACAAACTGTAGTCCGGGCTCCAATCTGAGGTCAAAATTTTCGTTCAGCCTCATCTTTCCGATAAGTCCGGCACCGAAGCTGTACGAAGATTTTACCTGAACAAGATTTTTTTGATTTTCCATCCCGTATTTCGGGTCGAGAACCAACTTATAATCGAAATTATTTCCTGCCAGATAAAATCCGTAGCTGAATTTCAAATCATCCATGCCTTCTCTGTTTTCCATCCTGTCTTTGGTTCTGAACAGCTGTGCATTGCTGAGCGTGCTGATGCCCAGTGCAGAAAAAATCAAAATTTTAAAAAATGTTTTTGCCATTTTACTTTGTTGCTTTGTAGATAGTCGCTATTCCGAAACTTAGTTTGGTATAGACAACGGTTTTAAATCCTCTGTCATACAGAATGTTCTTCATAATTGCTCCGGACGGAAATGCATCCACGGAAGCCGGAAGATAGGTATACGCTCTGGCATCTTTTGAAACCATTTTCCCGATTCTCGGAAGAATATTTTTAAAATAAAAGCTGTACAATATTCCCAATGCTCCGTCTACTTTGGAAAATTCAAGGATATACACGCTTCCGTTTTCTTTTACCACTCTTTTCAGCTCATCCAAGCCTTTTTCCAGATTTTCAAAATTCCTTACTCCAAATGCAACGGTAACGGCATCGAATTTATTATCCTCAAAAGGTAAATTCTCCGCATCGCCTTTCATCATCGTGATTGTATTCTGAAGATTCTGTTTTTTTATTTTTTCGATTCCTACATCCAGCATTTTCTGCGAAAGGTCGAGTCCGGTGATGTCCGCACCTGTTCCTTTTTGAACGGCAATCGCCAAATCTCCTGTTCCCGTCGCCACATCCAGAATGTGCTTCGGCTGTTCTTCTTTCAGCATTTTCACAAGCCTGTTTCGCCACATCACGTCGATTTTCATGGACAGAAGCCTGTTGAGGAAATCGTATTTGCCCGCAATATTGTCGAACATATCTTCAACTTGATTTTTCTTGCTGGCATCGGTATTATAAGGGGTAATTTGTTTCAACGCTTAAAAATTATAATATTCTCTGTAATAATTTAAAAAATCCTGTTTTCGGAAAATTTTCGTTCTCGACTCTACTTTTTGGATATTTTTCACAACCTTGTCGTAATCTTCATCTACATTGAAATAGAATTTGTCCGTGTACAGTTTATTAAAATGCTTTGGCGCGCCAAGATACATTTTTCCGTCGATATTCGTTTTTCCAAGTTCCAAAAGTAAGGAATCTTTATTTAAACCATATCCGTAATACTGCGTATTGATGTAATAGTCCTGATGAGCGATGTTCAGAAGTCCTCTGATTTTTTCCACCGTAAATGCGGAATCGTACATCATATTCTTCTGCCCGTCAAAAACCTTAATGGAATTTTTTCCTTTGTTAAGCTCAACTTTAACGGTTTGTCCCGCCGCAATTATTTTTTCGCCGGAATTGTTAATGTTAAAATAATAGGTATTGCTCGTAGGATTGTCTACCACATAATAATTTCTTTTCGCTAAAAAAAGAAAATAAATACCAAATGCCGTCAGCGTAATTACTACAGATGCGATAAGTCCTTTTTGAGACGGTGTTAATTTCATTTCGGATGAAGATAAGAACTGCAAATTTACTATTTTTTTTATTTGATTATGAATACAATATTAATTCTTAACTTTGCCAAAATTTTTTGTTAAAACAAACGCATGCCCAACACAATCATTATAGGTTCGGGAAGTTATGTTCCCGCGAGAGTTATAGGTAGAGAACACTTTTTAAATTCCGAATTCTACACCGATGAAGGGGAAAAACTGGATAAACCGAATGAGGAAATTATCCAGAAATTTGTAGACATTACCGAAATTGAAACCCGAAGATATATTGATGAAGACAAGCTCAATTCCGATATGGCGGAAGAGGCTTCCAGAATCGCTATTGAAGAATCGGGAATCGACCCTGAAACGCTGGACTACATTATATTCGCAACCAATTTCGGGGAAGTTTCCGCATCGGGAACTCCGAACTTTATGCCGAGTATGGCAGCGAGGGTGAAAGCAAAATTGGGAATCCGCAACAGAAAATGTATTACTTACGATATGATTTTCGGATGTCCGGGCTGGGTGGAAGCGCTTATTCTTGCCGATATTCTCATCAAAGCGGAAAGAGCCAAAAACATCCTCGTAGTCGGTGCTGAAACACTGAGCAGAATAACCGACCCGTACGACCGCAACAAGATGATTTTTGCGGACGGTGCAGGAGCGGTTGTGGTTACAGCAACGGATGACAGCAATGTGGGCATTATTTCTCATAATACACTTTGCGACAACGGTGTGGAACTGGATTATCTCTGCAACGCAAAAACTTTGAATCCCAATGCTGATGACCAGGAAAGAATCTACATCCGCATGCAGGGAAGAAAAATCTACGAATACGCATTGAAATATGTTCCTGATGCTATCAAAGCGACCATCGACGATGCCGGACTTACCATTGACGACATCGATAAAATCCTGATTCATCAGGCAAATGCCAAAATGGATTACGCGATGATTTCCAGACTGTTCAAACTGTACGGAAAAACGGATTACGACCACTCTGTTTCCCCGATGACCATTCAGCAGTTCGGGAATTCGTCTGTAGCAACCGTTCCTACCATGTTCGACCTTATCAGAAAAAACAAATTGGGAGACCACCGTTTCAAAGAACACGGAAATATCGTTTTCACCTCCGTAGGCGCGGGAATGAACATCAATGCCGTAGTATACAGATTTCCTTAATTCAACTTTTTAAAAATAACAAAAAGCACAGGGAATATTCTTTGTGTTTTTTTATGGAGAAACAGCTATGCAGAGAAATTTCATCATCATCACTTCAATATTCATTGTTCTGGAACTGTATGTCTATCAAGCATTTAAGACTTTATTTTCAGGAACTTCCGCAAGAATTGCATATTGGCTCATTACACTGGCTGTCTATGCTTTCATGCTGTATGAAGTTTTGAATTTTAACCGTTCGGAATCCAATCCTCAAAGAATACACATCATCGCAACCATTTTCGTGGTATTTATGATTCCGAAACTTCTCATTGCGCTGATGCTTATTGCAGAAGATATTTACAGGCTTGTCAATTTCGGTTTCCGGCAGTTTTCCTCATCTCCGGCTCATTATCCAGAAAGAAGAAAATTTCTTTCCGTATTCGGAATCGGTCTTGCGGCTGCACTTTCAAGTTTGGTGATTGACGGCATCGTTTTCGGAAAATACCGATGGAAAGCCAGAAAAGTAAAACTGAAAATAGCAAGGCTTCCCCATTCTTTCAAAGGATACAGAATCGTGCAGATTTCAGATGTACACAGCGGAAGTTTTTCCAATCCCGAAAAACTCAGAAGAGCCATAAACCTGATTAATGAGCAAAAAGCAGATTTGGTTCTGTTTACGGGAGATATGGTCAATAATTTTGCAGAAGAGTTCGAGCCTTTTATACCGCTATTCTCTGAAATCCAGGCAAAAGACGGAAAACTTTCGGTTTTGGGAAATCACGATTACGGTGAATATGCCGAATGGAAATCCAAAGAAGAAAAAGCACTGAATATCCCGAAATTAATTGATTTTCAAAGTAAAGCAGGATTCACCATGCTCCGGAACGAACACCGCATTATCGAAAAAAACGGCGAAAAACTCTACATTCTGGGAGTTGAAAATTGGGGCGAAAAACCCTTTCCGCAATACGGAGATTTGGACAAAGCCTCTGCCGGAATTCCCGCTCAGGCAGCCAAAATCCTGATGAGCCACGACCCGACACACTTCGACAGAATCGTAAAATTGCATCCGGCAAATATACAGCTGACACTTTCCGGACACACGCACGGAATGCAGTTCGGTCTCGACCTGAAAAACGTAAAATGGAGCCCGGTGCAGTATCGCTACCCGAAATGGGCAGACCTCTACGAGAGCGAAGGAAAATACCTGTATGTCAACCGCGGATTCGGTGTTATCGGCTACCCGGGAAGAGTCGGAATCCAGCCGGAAATTACGGTTTTTGAACTAAGCTAATTCAATACAAAAATGATAGACTTCTGCGCCATAGATTTTGAAACCGCCACTCACGAACGGAGTTCCGCCTGCGAAATGGGAATCTGCGTGGTGGAAAACGGAAAAATAGTTCAGACCAAAACGTGGCTCATCAAACCGCCTTCATTTCCTTATTTCAATCCGAATAATATTAATGTTCACGGAATCCGCCCCGAAGATGTGGCAGATGCTCCGACTTTCGACGAAATCTGGTACGAAGCAGAAAAACTGATGTACGGAAACCTGATGATTGCACACAATGCGTCATTTGATGCGGGAGTTTTGCGCGGATGTCTGGATTATTACGGAATTTTCAAGCCGAAGCTGAATTATCTCTGCAGTATCCAGATTGCAAAAAAATCATGGAAAAATCTTCCCAGTTACGGACTGAAATCCCTTGCGGAACATCATCATATTTCGTTCAACCATCACAGAGCCGGTGATGATGCCAAAGTTTGTGCAAAAATTTCGCTGCTCGGTTTTGAAAAGCTGGTACTTACCCGAAATGACGAAGTGAAAGAAGTTTTGGAAAAAAATCTTAAAATTCTGTAAAACAAATCACAGGCTCTAAATCCCCTCATTGGAACAATTATTGAAACACCTTTCCCAAAAAACCGTTATGAAAAAATACCTTTTTACCTTTTTCGCTTTTGCAGTATCCATGTCATGCACATCTCAAAAATCGGATTCCGGCTATTCCGTCATCGAATATGAAGCTACGCCCTGCTTTGGATTCTGCCCGATTTTTAAAATGACCATTAATTCCGACCGAAGTGCAGTTTTGGAAGCAGAACGATTTAATTTTAACGAAGGAAAAAGCAGGGAAGATTTTTCAGCTCCGCGTGAAGGAACATTTAAAACCACGATTAAAAAAGAGGATTACGAAGCATTGGTTTCACTTCTGAACCAACTCAATCCGAAGTCCCTCAAAGGCTATTACGGCGATAAAAAAATCACGGATATGGCAACCTCTTTTCTCCGTTTGAAATTTTCCGACCATTCCGAAAAACAAATTCAGGATTACGGAAAAGGCGGAACTCCCGAACTGAAAGAAGTGTATGATTTCTTTGAAAATCTGAAACATAATCAGAAATGGGAAAAGGTGAAATAATCTTTTGAAAAATAACACTACCTTTGCAAAGTGAAAGTTCCTCCGGAATAGAGGAACTTTTTTGTTTAATTAAAATACGATTTATTTGAAATTTACTGATTTAAAAATCATACAGCCCATTCTGGATGCTCTGGAAAAACAAGGCTACGAAACCCCGACTCCTATTCAGCAAAAAGCCATTCCGTCCGTTCTCGCAGGAAAAGACCTTTTGGGAACTGCCCAAACCGGAACGGGAAAAACCGGAGCTTTCGGGATTCCGATTCTCCAAAGACTGACACAAAACGAAAGTAAAAGCCGGAACAAAATCCGCGCATTAATTCTCACTCCAACCCGCGAACTTGCCATTCAGATTGAAGAAAGTTTCCAGAACTACGGAGAAAATCTGAAACTGAGAACACTCGTGATTTTCGGAGGCGTAAAGCAAGGTGCACAGGAACAGGCACTGAAAAAAGGCGTGGATATTCTCGTGGCAACTCCGGGACGATTGCTGGACTTTGTTTCACAAAAAATCATTTCCCTAAGCGATTTGGAAATTTTTGTGCTTGATGAAGCCGACAGAATGCTGGATATGGGTTTTGTACACGATGTAAAACGTATCGTGAAACTTCTTCCCCAAAAAAGACAAACGCTTTTCTTCTCGGCAACTTTTCCCGACGAAATCAAATCTTTGGCAGATTCAATGCTTTCAAATCCTGAAAAAGTGGCGGTAACACCCGTTTCATCTACTGCCGATACCATTCAGCAGTCGGTGTATTTCGTGGATAAAGATGATAAGCTGGATTTGCTCACTCATATTCTTCAAAATAATATTTCTGAATCCGTGCTGGTGTTCGCAAGAACCAAACACGGTTCCGACAAAATCGCACGAAAACTGCAAAAAAGCAAAATTTCCGCCGAAGCCATACACGGAAATAAATCGCAAAACCAGCGTCAGAACGCTTTGAGCAATTTCAAATCCGGAAAAACACGTGTTTTGGTTGCCACTGATATTGCAGCAAGAGGAATTGATATTGATGAACTGAAATACGTCATTAATTTTGAACTTTCTGATGTTTCCGAAACTTATGTTCATAGAATCGGGCGAACCGGAAGAGCAGGAAATGAGGGTTGTTCCATTTCATTCGTGGACGGATTAGACCTTGTCAATCTGAAAAATACCGAAAAACTCATCGGCAAAAAAATTCCGGTAGTGAAAGACCACCCTTTTCACACTGATGATTTGGTGGTTACAAAAAGGGATTCCAACAACAAGCCTTTTGTTCCGAAACCAAAACCTCAGGCAAAAGAGAATATCGGGTATAAAAAGCCGAAAAATAAAGGCTTCTTTAGAAAGAAATAAGAAAAATCCTCCAAATTTGGAGGATTATTTTCACGGATTTACAAGGCTTTATAACCCTAAAAAATGGTGTTAATTTTCTTTTTTGGGTAGAGAATCATTTTTGATAATAAAATCAACCTTTACTTTTTGAGAAAAAGCAAGATGAATTGAAGAAAAAAGTATGATGAACGTTAAAAATTTCTTTGTTCCCATTTTTTTTAATTTAATTATAAAATCTTTGCTACCTCCTCACAAAGCCATTCCAAAAGCTCCTCATCTTCTTTGGTAAACGGATTTTTATGGTGGCTGTCAATATCAATCTGCCCGACATTTTTTCCGTCTTTGAAAATCGGAACCACGATTTCGGCTTTGGTTTCCAAAGAACACGCCAGATAATTGTCCTGCTCCCAAACATCAGGTACTACGAAAGTTTCTCCGGAAACTGCAACCTGCCCGCAAATACCTTTTCCAAAAGGAATCACGGTGTGGTCGGTTTCCGCACCAACGTATGGCCCTAAAATCAGTTCCTCTTTATCTCCGTTTCTGAAATAAAACCCCGTCCAGTTGAAATATTCGATTTCCTGGTCGAGAAGATGGCAGATTTTCAGAAGTTTTTCGTTGGTATCATTTTTCGGACTTTCGATAATGGAGGAAAGTCTTTTTTTAAGTTCGGACATTTTTAATATTTATTTGAATTCTTCTAAAGTTACCTCATTTTTGTACCCGAACATTCCGCGTTCTTTTATCATTTCGGAAACGCCGTTCGGAAGCTGTTCTTCCCAGCCGTTTTCCCCGAGAATGATTTTCCGGAGAATATCTCGGGAATAGATTTCCGAAAATTTCGGATTGTAGTTTTTGATGTCTACGATTCTGTCATTTTTCTTGAAATATTTGTAAAGCTCTTTCAGATTATCGCTCACTTTCAGGTTGTCGGAAGTGAGGATTTCGTAGGTTTCAGGATGTTTGTAAGGATACAGATACACTCTCATGTCTTTACGGAAGAACTTCCCGAATGCTTCGAGAATTCCGCCTGAAAGATTTTTATAATAGTTTTCATCAAATACATCGAGAAGGTTGTTCACACCCATTGCAATTCCGATTTTCTGATTCGTATATGTGGCGAAATAATCAATCAGCCTGTAATATTCAGAGAAATTGGAAATGATAACATTGTAGCCTAATTTTCCGAGAACATCCACTCTGTCAAGGAAATCCCTTTCATCAATATCTCCGAAAGCGCGCAGGTTGGAAATGGTGATTTCAAAAAGCACTTCGAGCATATCCGAACTACATTCCGTATCTTTCATGAACATATCCAAACCGTTGTCAAACATGTCGATATTCACTTTGGTTACAGGCCGAAAACTTCCTCTTACAGCGAAAATATTCTTTTTGTACAATAAATCCGCAGGAAGCATATTCGTTCCTTCCGGCGTGAAAATCACGGCTTCCGTCATTCCGTTTTTCACTAATTGAAGACTCATCAGCCTGTTGTCCACATATTCAAATGCAGGTCCTGAAAAATCAATCATATCAATTTCCAGATTGTCCTGAGAAATATCGTCGTAAAGGGAATTGATGAGTTTCCGAGGATTATCGTAATAATTGTAAGCACCATAAATCAGGTTTACTCCGAGGTTTCCGAGGGTTTCCTGCTGTAAAGTCGCATCATTTTGGGTAAACTTGATGTGGATGACGATTTCATTGTATCTTTTGTCGTCGGATTTGGACTGAAAGCGGATGCCTACCCAGCCGTGCCCTTTTAACGTTTTGTCGAAATTAATGGTGGTTACCGTATTGGCATACGAAAAATATTTCCGGTCGGGATTAGATTCCCTCGGGATTCTTTCCTCAATCAAAGATACTTCGTAGCGGAGCATCTTGCGGAGGCGGGTCTGGGTAACGTATCTGTTTTTAGGTTCTTTCCCGTAAATGGCGTTAGAAAAATCCTTATCGTAGGCAGACATTGCTTTAGCAATCGTTTGCGAAGCACCGCCGGCACGGAAAAAGTGGCGTACCGTTTCCTGTCCGGCACCGATTTCGGCAAACGTTCCGTAGATATTCGGATCGAGATTAATGGCAAGGGCTTTCTGTTTCGGGGTAAGTTTCTGCGTTACCAAAGGCATATTTTTTATTTTTCCGTAAATTTACCAAAATTAATACCATCTTCAAAGTATGAAGCTGAAATTTCTCGGAACAGGAACATCACAAGGGATTCCCGTCATCGGTTCGCACCATCCTGTTTGCCTCTCGGATAACCCTAAAGATAAAAGACTTCGGACTTCGGCTCTGATTACGACGGATTCCGGAAAGAAAATCCTCATCGACTGCGGGCCGGATTTCCGCCAGCAGATGCTTGCCTGCAAAGAGGAAAATGTTCATGCTGTTTTGATTACCCATGAGCACAACGACCATATCATCGGAATGGACGACCTGCGCCCTCTTATATTTAAAAATCATGAAAATATGCCTGTTTACTGCATGGAAAGAGTTGGTAAGGAGATTGAAGAACGGTTTCCGTACGCATTTGCAGAGCAAAAATATCCGGGAGCGCCTTCGTTTGACCTGCATTGTATTGATGAACCTTTTGAACTTCTTGAAACATGGGTTACTCCCGTTGAGGTGATGCACGGAAAAATCCCTATTTTCGGGTATAAACTAAAAAATTTGGCTTATATTACGGATGCAGGTTTTATTTCTGATGAAAGTAAAGAAAAACTTCAGAATTTAGATGTTCTCATTCTGAATGTTCTGAGGAAAGAAAATCCTCATCATTCTCATTTTATACTTCCGGATGCATTGAAATTAGTAGAAGAATTACAACCAAAACAGACTTTTTTCACGCATATCAGTCATCATTTAGGATTTCATGACGAAGTGGAATCGGAGCTTCCCGAGGGTGTTCATCTCGCCTACGACGGACTTGAAATTGATTTTTAAAGAAAAAAATGAAAAAGTATTTCGGAGGAAATAAAAATTCTCTTATATTTGCACACCAATTTAAGCCCAGATGGCGGAATTGGTAGACGCGTTGGTCTCAAACACCAATGCCGCAAGGCGTGCCGGTTCGATCCCGGCTCTGGGTACACTTAAAAACAAATCCTAATTGACTATCAGTCGATTAGGATTTTGTTTTTGACAATATAAAAAAAACGGCCCTCTTAAATTACTTCAAAAATTCCTCAACTGAAATCGTTTTCTGATCTCCGTTTTCTTGATTTTTAATGGTAACGGTTTTATTTTTAATTTCTTCTTCTCCGATGAATACAAGGTTTTTCACACCTTTCTTTTCGGAATAAGCAAAGAATTTTTTCATTTTTCCGGCTTCGGGATAGAGTTCTGCGGAAAATCCTTTTTCGTGAAGTTTTTCAATGATTTTAAGTGATTCGACAGCCTCGTTTTCTCCGTAATTGGCAAAAAGATATTCCAAAGGTTGCTGCGTATTTTCAGGGAAAACACCGAGATCTTCCATCACGAGATAAATCCTGTCCAGCCCGAAAGATATTCCGATTCCGGGAATGTTTTTCACACCGAAAACTTCCGTCAGGTTGTTGTATCTTCCGCCACCGCCGATGCTTCCCATTTCCACGCCCTGAGCTTTCACCTCGAAAATAGCTCCGGTGTAATAATCCAGACCTCTCGCCAGCGTAATATTGAAAAAAAGTTCGTTTTCAATGCCGAGTTTTTTACATTTTTCAAGAACGAACTCCAACTCTTCCACACCTTTTTTTCCGGCTTCAATGTTTGCGAAATTATTTTTAAGAATGGAAAGGACTTCGTTCTGAGGTTTATTGTCGAAGAGAAAATCCAGTTTTTCAATCGCGGTTTCGGAAATGTTTTTTTCGCGGAGTTCTTTGATTACGCCTTCTTTTCCAATTTTATCGAGTTTGTCCAAAGCGACGGTGAAATCAATCAGCTGTTCCGATATATCGGCAAATTCCGCCAGTCCGGAAAGGATTTTCCGGTTGTTCAGATGAATCTGAACGGGAATCTGCAAATCTCTGAACGATTTGACATACAGTTGCACGAGCTCTACTTCCTGCCAAAGGCTTTCACTCCCGACAACATCGGCATCACACTGGTAAAATTCTCTGAAACGTCCTTTCTGTGGTCGGTCGGCTCTCCAAACCGGCTGAATCTGATACCTTTTAAAAGGAAAATTCAGCTGTCCCTGATTCATTGCCACGAAACGGGCAAAAGGAACAGTAAGGTCATAGCGGAGGGCTTTTTCGGAAATCTGTGAAGTCAGTTTCTGCGAATTTTTGGCATTCCAGTCTTCTTCTTTTGTTTTTGAAGTGAAATCTCCCGAATTTAGTATTTTGAAAATCAGGCGGTCGCCTTCCTCACCGTATTTTCCGGTAAGTGTGGAAAGGTTTTCAAAGCTCGGTGTTTCCAGCGGCTGGAATCCGAAAATCTCGAAATTGTTCTGTAAAGTATTAATAATATATCTTCTTTTCACCACTTCCGAAGCGGTGAAATCGCGTGTTCCTTTGGCTAATGACGGTTTCATTTTCTATATATGATAGATGATGGATGATGTGTGATGCTTTTTTGAAGCGATTTTTTAATTCATGCAAAAATAGGGATTTTCCTCTTACTTTTTTGAGGAAAGAAAATGCTTAAAAATCAACCATTTCGTTTGGAAATAGTTTTTGGACTGATGATTTCCTCTTTGTTTTATGGTTTCGGGAAGTTGAGCGTAGAATCCAAAATGTGCTCTTACGACTGCCCAAAGATGAGAAAAACCGTTTTTCAGTCCGAAATAAATTCCCGCAATTCCGTCTAAATAAAGCCTGAAAAATACAATCCACAGCACGTTCGGAAACGGAAGATTTTTCGCTATCATCGAAAGATTATTGCGAAAATTCAGATAAGTTTTTTGTGGACTTTGCTTGTTCAATGTTCCGCCGCCAACGTGATATACAACGGATTTTGAAGTATAAAAAATTTTCTTTCCGGAATTTTTCAATCGCCAGCACAAATCGATTTCTTCCTGATGAGCGAAAAACCGTTCATCAAAACCATTCTGTTCCCAGAAATCTTTGGAACGGATAAAAAACGCACAACCGGAGGCCCAGAAAATTTCACATTCATCATCGTATTGTCCGGTATCCGTTTCGGTATCATCGAAAATCCTGCCTCTGCAATACGGATAACCGAGATTGTCGATAAAACCACCTGCTGCTCCTGCAAATTCAAATTTTTCTTTATCGTTAAAAGACAAAATCTTCGGCTGAACTGCCGAGATATTTTCATCTTTGTAGTATAATTGTAGTATAGGTTTAATCCAGTTTTCGGTAACTTCCACATCGGAATTCAGGAGACAGTAAATGTCTGCATTGATATTTTTTAACCCCTCATTATAGCCACCTGCAAAACCGTAATTTTCTTTATTAATAACAATTTTCACTTCCGGAAAATGCTCTTTCAGAAACGAAACCGAATCATCAGTCGAAGCATTATCAATCACAAAAATTTCCGCTTCCGGAGAATGCAGAATGACATTCGGAAGAAATTTTTCCAGCCACGGTTTCCCGTTCCAGTTCAGTATGACGATTGCGGTTTTCACTTAATGTTTAGAGTTCCAAGTTTCACGTTAAACACCCCGTCAAAATTTTCCTTCTGAAAATTTTGCCACCCCTCTTAAAAAGATGGGAATAGTTACGTTTTCTAATTTATTTCAGGATTCAAAAATACATTATTATAACTTTCCAACTTTCATCTTCCTTCTTCCAACTTCCATCACTCTTCATCATAAATCTTCACCGAATCCTTATACTTCCATTTCCGGTGCGACCACAAGTAATTATCCGGGCGTTTATTAATGGTGTTTTCCAGCATTTTATGGAACTTTCTCACCACTTCATATTCCGTGAATTTTTTGCTGTCGGGATAAATCCGGTGATAATTGACTTGGTAATATCCTCGCTTTACCTTTTTCATTTCGCAGTAAACGAATACAAGATTCATCCTGGTTGCGAGCTTGTCGTAGCCGATGAATGCGGGAGTTTTCTGGTTTAAAAATTTCTGTCCGTACGTTACTTCCGAAAAGTGAGGAGTTTGGTCGGCAACGAACATATAAACTGAATTTCCGTCGTTCGGATGTCTGAAAATATGGCGGATTACTTCCTTTGCTTCCAGAGCTTGATTGCCGTAGCTGTTGCGGATATTTTTGATTTTTTCTTCCCAGAAGCTGTTGTTCACTTTCCGGTATACGGGAAAGCAGTTTTCCTGCGGAATCACCGTTGCCAGCGCATTGAACCATTCCCAGTTGAAAACATGCCCGGCGAGAAGAATCACATTTCTGCCTTCCTCTTTCGCATCCCTAAAAACATCCTGATTGATATGCTGTACGCGGATTCTCAGTTCTTTGGAGGAAATCGTGAAAGAACGAATCGTTTCCACGAGATAATCACTGAAATTTTTGAAAAACTGTTCCTCTATTTTTTTGATTTCCGTTTTGCTTCGGTTGGGAAAAGAGTTCATCAGATTTTGCCTCACCACCTTTTTGCGGTAACCAAAAACCCGGTATGCCAAAAAGAACAGAAAATCCGAGAAAAAATATTGGATTTTCAGCGGAAGTCTGGAGATAATCAGGACAAATTGGAAAAGTATATTCATAAGGCTTTGCAAATTTAATTATAATAAAATAAGAATGGTTTTGTTTTTGCAGAATAATAATTCCTATTTTTGAAAAAATTAATCTTAAAAAGAAATGAAGAACTTTAGAATTGTATTAGCAGGAGCACTTTTGTTTTCATTGAATTCATTTGCACAAACAAAGGAATCAATGAAAAATACATCGGTAGAAACGAATAAATCCCTGATTGTAAAATCCGACAGCATCGCCGTTTTGGAAGCCAAAAAGAAAGCCGCAGCAGAAGAAAAAGCCAGACTTCCAAAACCATATCATCCTGAAGAAAATGCCGAAGAGAAAATTGCCGAACTGGTAAAACAGGCTCAGAAAGAGAATAAAAATATTATGATTCAGGCGGGAGGAAACTGGTGCATCTGGTGTCTTCGTTTCAATAATTTTGTTAATGAAACTCCGGAACTGAAAGAAATAGTAGATAAAAATTTTCTGTATTACCACCTGAATTTTTCTCCCGAAAATAAAAACGAAAAAATCTTTGCCGAATACGGAAATCCCGGCGAAAAATACGGCTATCCGGTTTTCATTGTTTTGGATAAAAACGGAAAAATGATTCACGTTCAGAATTCCGAAGTTTTGGAATCAGGAAAAGGCTACAGCATAGAAAAAACAAAGGAATTTTTCAATGCGTGGCTTCCGAAATAATGAAAGCGGAAAAGTCCGTTCCTTAGGCGGAGAATACGACAAAATAAAAGACATTCAAAATACAGGACGAAATACAATATAAAACCGTTGTAAAACGAATCAACGAACTTTTGGAGTTGTAAAATGATTGGTTGAATGTAAAAATTCAGCAAAATCCATTGTGTATATTATGTATATTATGTATATTGTATATATTTGAAATAAAATATTTTATGGTCATTAGAAAAAATATTGACATTGATGAAAAACTGCTAACAAAAATAAAATTGATATCTGTTTTTGAAGAAATGAGCGTAAAATCTTTAATGGAAAAAGCGGTTTCTTTTTACGTAGAACACAAGGAAAAAGAGCGTTTAAACACTTTGTCTAAAGAAGAAAAAGAAGATTTGGGGTTATTGCTACTTATGCAACAGGCTGACAGAGATGATGTTGTGAGCCGTGAGGAAATAATGAACGTTTTAGACTAATGGAAGTTATTTTTTTGCGAAGTTTTCTGGGAGATATAAAGAAAATCAAGGATAAAGATTTGAAAACCAAAATCAAAGAATTTAAATATAGTTTATGCGATATATTTTCCAAATCAAACTAAAAAATGCAGCCAACAAGACAGGCTAAACGCATTAAAATTGTGTTATATTGGTAAAAATTTGTGATTTTTAATGGAGAAAAAATATTTTTCAACAGTGTTTTTTTAATTCTTGCTGATTTTACAGATAACGCTGATTAAAAACAA
>JASGDB010000124.1:0-3691 GCA_049841315.1 Bergeyella sp.
AGTAACCAAAGCACAACACAATTACAACCGAATTGAGGGCTATTCAAAAGAGGAAACCGAAAACGGAGAATATTGGAAAAGCCAGTTGCCTTTTTATCAAAAATCCATTGATGCAGCAAAGGTTTTGGTTCAGGAAAAAATTGCAGAACTTTCCGAAAAAGGTGTGAATGTTGCAGAAATTGAACATCAAACAAAAGCCACCAATGATAGAATTGCCGAACTGGATGCAAAATTGGAAGAGTTGCCGGAAGTGAGAGCCGGATTGGTTTCGCAATACAAAGAGGAAAAAGAGCAGCAAACCACCGATAATATGATAAGAAATTATGTTAAGGAAAGAGAGGCGGAGAATGTTTCTTTGTTTAAAAAATCTGATTTTGATGAAGCAAATAGTCCTTTAATACACCAAAATCAGAGTGAAAATGAGGTTCGAGAAGAAACGGTTTCTTTTCAAAGGAAGAGATGAATTTTGTCGTCATACCCTTGCCATATTTCACAGAATCACTACAAAAATCTGGAAGATTGTTCGCTGATTTATCGGGACTACAAGGATTTGAATGAATGGTTTTGTTTAAACAAATGTAAAAGAATCTAATTGATTACGCCTTATTTCATATCAGATGACAAAGACTTCTATCTTCTCAACGGAGATACAATGGAACTTTTGCATCAGTTTGAACATCAATTTGATATGGTTTTTGCAGACCCGCCTTACTTTTTATCCAATAACGGTCTGTCAATACAGAAAGGACAGATTGTAAGCGTAAATAAAGGCAAGTGGGACAAATCTGAGGGGTTCGAGTTTATCAACGATTTCAATAGAAAATGGTTGTCGTTAGTTCGGAATAAAATGAAAGATGATGCTACAATCTGGATAAGCGGAACAATGCACAATATTTTCTCAGTCGGACAAATTTTAAATGAATTAGGTTTTAAAATTCTGAACGTAATCACTTGGGAAAAGACCAATCCACCGCCAAATTTTTCGTGTCGTTATTTTACTTATTCGACAGAACAGATTATTTGGGCGAGGAAAAATGAAAAAGTTCCGCATTATTTCAATTATGAATTAATGAAGCGGCTCAATGGCAATAAACAAATGAAAGATGTTTGGAAATTGCCGGCAATCGCACCTTGGGAAAAATCTTGCGGAAAACACCCGACACAAAAACCGTTATCCGTTTTAACAAGACTGATTTTGGCTTCGACAAAACCAAATGCTTGGATATTAGACCCGTTCGCAGGTAGTTCTACAACCGGCATTGCTGCAAATCTTGCAAATCGCAGGTTTTTAGGGATTGACCAGGAAGAAGAATTTTTGAAAATCAGTAAAAATCGAAAATTAGAAATTGAAAATTCAAAAACAGTTTCTGAATACCGGCAAAAGACAGGAGGTTTTAACAATGAACTTGTTTAAAGTTTCCGGATTAAAATACAACAGAAAGCAATGATGTGTAAATGTCTCCAATGTTGTGTTTTTGTTTCGTAGCGTATCAATAGTGCTTTAAAGCCATCAATCCAAGCATTCATACGCTCTATCACAAATCTTCTTTTGTATAATTCTTTATCCAAAATTTCTTCTCTATCCGAGATGTTTCCGTTTCTTTTGTTGAAGTCAATATTAGCAAAAATTTCGTTTGCCACACAATAATTTCTCAAATTTTCGGCATCAAATCCTGCATCGGCATTTAGAAACAAACCCTCTGTTCTGATATTCGATTTTCTTATCTCTGCCAACATTTTGTCCAACTGATTTTCTACATCGTAAACATCGTGATGATTTCCCGGAATCACATCGGAACAACTCAAAGGAAACCCTTGGTTATCGCAAAGAAACAACATATTGCTTGTGGTACCTTTTCTGCGAAATTGGTAGCCAACGCTTTCTCCGCCACGTTTGGCAAGAGATTGGGAACCATCTAACTGAATGCTGCTTAAATCCAAATGCATTTTATATTTTTCAAAAATTTCCTCCTTGACCTTGTCCCAAACCTTTTCTTTGCTCCACCTTGCAAAATGCTGATAAACGCTGTTCCAACTGTATTCCACATAGAAAAACTGTTTGGTGGGAAGTTCCCTCCACTGACATCCTGTTTTCAATCTGTAAAGGATGGCTTCCACAATTTGTTCCACCCGAACTTTTGCATTGTTTTTTTTGTCTCCCAAAGTCAGATGGGAAGAAATTTCTTTTATTATTTCAAATAAATCATTACTTTTACTGAATTGACTGGTATTCTTTTTCATAGAGAAATTTGTAGTTATATTCCTCTAATATACTGAATATCAGTCATTTATTAAAATTATTTATGCTTTTTTTAATGTTTTTTATTTATAATTTACTTTAAACAAGTTCAATAAAAAAGAATTAGAATTGTTGATTCAGGAAGAACCGGGAAACGAATACAAAACTGATATTGACTTTAATTGATTTTCAAATACATACTAAATATCTTCGCAATATCACGGATTATAACTTCAGTCTATTTTCAGTAAAAAAAAAGAAAACTTCCATTTCAAAACCATTTGAAAAAAAGACCATTTCTCAATGAATTCCCTTTGATTTTTCCGTTGAAAACAACGGCGGTTTATTGTTTCAAAACTGCGGTTTGGGCTTTTACGTTTGCAAATGTAGGACAGCATCATTCACTCAAAAAAATCTTTTTGGGTTTCTAAAAAAATTCTCTCCTCTTCGCTCCAACAATTTTTCCAGACACTCCTAAATCCTGCGGACAAAAAGATTTCAAGCCCGATTCGGAATTTCTGTTTTTTCTAAACGGAACCGAACCGGGTTTTGTGTGAAAAATGCTGTCCTATCGTCATCGGCAAAGAAAAAGCCGGAACCTCAGTTGTACGAATCAATTCAAAATGCAGACGTTCTTTGACATCAACGGAAAAAAAATCAAAAGAAAAACAACAAAAAATTATGCTTTTACAATTTGGTAAAAGTGAAAAAAGAAAAAAGCCGAGTGTCCTCGATACCAAATCAATTCACTCGCAAATTTCAATCAACAAAAAAACTATCAATCAACCGACAACTATCAACTAAAATATTAACAAAATAAATCAAAACATTATGAACACAATCGTAGGCAGAATTACCAAAAATGCAGAAATCAAAACATTGGCAAACAACCGACAAGTCGTGAATTTTTCAGTAGCCGTGAATGATTATTACAAAAACAAACAAGGCGAAAAAATCGACCAAACTACCTTTTTTAATTGTGCATATTGGATAAGTTCCAAAATAGCAGAATACCTTACCACAGGAACTTTGGTGGAATTATCGGGGAAAATTTCTTCGAGTGCGTGGATTGGCAAAGACGGTGAAATAAAATCGGGATTGAACTTAAACACTTCACGGATAAAATTTCACGGAAAGGGAAAATCCGACCAAACAGCGAAAACCACAAACAATCCGACAACAGCAAAACCGCAGGAAAATAAGGTGTTTGCGGACGATTTGGAGGACGATTTACCATTTTAAAATTTAGTAGTATGGAAACACAATTCAATTTTCAAATCAAAAACAGAGAAGACAAGCGAGATTGGGAACTCATCGAAGTTTCTTATCAAATCTATTGCGAAAGAAACACGGCAATCCGCTATGCAAGGCGACTTTCCAAGATTTTCCACTCGGAAATCCGAATGACACAGGGAACAGAACCGCTGAAAACAAGCGGAACTTACATTTACG
>JASGDB010000125.1:0-9809 GCA_049841315.1 Bergeyella sp.
CTCAAGGATTTGCTGGAATGGCTTCATCAGTGAATCCAATAAAACCCAGCCTAACCGTTTTAATCCGCCAATAATACCCTCGGTCTGAAATGCTTTTTTAATGCTGTCCCAGTGGTCGTAAATGGATTTAAACGCTGCTATAATACGCCCAACCGGTCCCAAAAACAGAGTTAAGGCAGCACCCCAATCATCCCATTTTTTAATTGCTACAGCCACTAAGGCTACTAATGCTCCAATAGCAACAATAATAATCCCTATGGGATTCGCTGTTAATGCTGCATTCCAAGCCCATTGTGCAACCGTAACAACACCAGTCCAAATGCTTAGTAGTTTTTGAGCCACAGCGGTACTTGTGAGCCAAGTTCCAAGCGACCTAAATACGGGGCTTAATCCTGAATAGATATTCGCCATATCCGCACCAACTGAAAGCATACCAGCACCTCCCTGAAGAAATGGAATAATTGGAGCGGTTGCATCAAATAATGATACTTTCCAATCATCAATAGTGGCACGCCATCTTTTCATTTTCTCATTCCAGCTACTCATATTTTCAGCAGCCATTTCATAGGCAGCTGATGTACCGGTAACTTTCTGTGTTAAATCTTCCTGATAATCAATTGTATTTAACATTGCCTGAGCTCCCTGTACATTTTCAGTTCCGAATATCAATGCAAGTGCATTCATATCGTGTCCCAGCTTGTTAAGTTCCCGGAGACGTTCCGCAAAAGGAATAGTTGTATCTGAAATTTTCTTCAAATCAACGTTATAGGCTTTCATATATGCAACGGCATCTTTACTCAATGTTGCAGGAGCGGACATTTTTAAAATAGCATTACGTGCAGCTACTCCAATTTTGTCAATTTCAACCCCACCTTTAGCCATTCCCTGAAGTAACGCATTGGTTTCTTCAAAAGTCATGTTACTCATTTTTGCCACACCACCGGCATCGGATAACGCTTTTGAAATATTGGGAACTTCAACCGAGCCTTCCTGAGCTGAAGCAACCATTACATTCATCATTCTATCCATTTCTTCAGCCGCTTCCATTGGGTTTTCAAGATTAACCTTAAACTGAATCAATGAATTATTTAATGCTTCAGTAGCACCCTGTACATCGCCTCGCATTGTTTTAGACATCACCTGAACATTACGCCCCATTTTTGCGAGTGCTTCATCGTTTTCCGCTATTTGCGGACCGAGTGCTCCTAAAATATTAGTGTATGATACAAGGATATCAGAACCGGAGTTTCCGAACTCCTTTGACATTGCTCTTGCAGATGAAGTCATTTTCTGCATTTGTTCGTCCGTTGCTCCGGTTAATGCTTTTAATTCGTGCATTTCCGTATTAAAAGCAACGCCCGGCTGTGTAGCTTCGGAAAGTTTATTAGACATAGACTGTATGCCGTTTGAAACGGCATACCAATCCATAGCTTTTATTCTTTTGAAGCAATCACCGAGTTTTCCCCCGGACTTATTTGTCCGTTCCAATGAGTCAGTTGCTCTATTGAATGATTTTTCAATCGCTTCGCCGGTTTCCCTTCCTTCTGTCTGCATAGATTGAAACTTCGGAATAATATTTTCCGAAAGATTTAAAACCCATGTTGTAGAAGCGGAACTCATTTTTGGATTAATTTTTGTATATTAGCCGTTATGGAAACAGCGTTTAAAATTTTCATGGTTATTGGTTGGACTTCGGTTTTCAGCCTCGGAATTTATTTTGCCTTCAGTTTACTTAAGGACTTGTTTCAGAAGCATTAGAAAAAGCCTGACTTAACACTTCTGATAAAGCATTTTGAATATTGATTTTCAGAATTTCGCTTTCAAACTTTTTTACGAAAACATAATCGGTAAGAAGTTTTGCAAAGTCATCATCCGAAAGAGTATTGGGATCAATACCGTATGTAACTCTGATTATCGCATTCGCTTTTCGTAAACTGTCGATATCAAGTTTCGGATTGCCTTCATCATCATTGATAATTTCAATGTGCGAGGCTTCTACAGCTTTTTTGCTTCGATTTCGGCATCATTTACCAAACCGGTAATGAAAACCGTAACTTTTGTGAAAACGACTGCATCATCTTCGATATCCTGTAAATCACCGTACACAACACAGTTCTTAATCATAATATCTGAAGCTAAATTATTATCCTTTTTTTCAAAGGCTTCACTAACTGCTGAAGATACAGAACGGTTGGGTTTTTTAATGATGAATTCCGAATCTCCATCCGGAGTAGTTACTTTAAAATATCTCAGTCTTTTTCCATGCTGAGCTTTTAGCTGGTTTATTTCGGTTTCTGTAAATTTTCCGAATTCCGACTTTGCCGGATTTTTATCTTTAGTATCCACTTTTAAATAATGTTTAAATTGTTATTAACGCTGATTCCAATCAATCAAAGTGATGATTAAAGGTAGTTTTACCCAAATTGCACCGTCTCCTTGTTTTACTGTAATTTCCTGTTCCGTAAACTCTGCACCTCTGATAATATCTTTTTTGATTTCACCGCTTTTAAGTGCGTATTCTACAACGATATCAGACATTTCAATATCTTGTATTCTCATTCCCGGCGGAAGTGAATTTTTGATAGCATCCAGTTCCTCTTTCAACAATGTAATAGAAGCTTCAGCATCATAGTTTTCTTCAGTTCTGCCGATGGCGAACTTCCCTGCACCTTTTACATTACTTTTACCTACTTTGTCTTTATAGCTAAGTTCTTCAATACCTACTACATCACGCCCAAAAAGGTTGGTTGTAATATTGTTCCAACCCTGAACTTTTCCTAAGTTGTTATTAATCGTATTTGCTTTCATTATGCTATTTTATTGGTGTAACCCAGTTCAATTTCAAATGTGTGTACAATACCAAAAGCTACAAGCGAACATCTTACTTTGAAAGGCGTTGTTTCATCCGGATATTGTTTATTATCCAAGAATAAATCATAACCCGTAACTTCTTCGGATGTAACCATACTATCCAATGCTTTTTCAAGAAGCGTTTCCCAGTTTGAAACTGTGGTAGATTTTACGAAACCTGTTTGCGGATCTTTCGGAACTTTGGCTTTTACTTTTGGAAGCAATGTTTTTGCAATAAGTCTTTTCGCTTTGTTCCAAGTTCTGTTTCTTTCGATATAAGAATAATCACTGGCGATACTTACGCAGGTTGGAGAATTACTGAAATAAAAATCCGCTTCAGCTTCATATTGTCCGGCAAAGATGTATCCTTTAGCATTCAAGGATTTCAACTGAACATCGGTAAGTTCATCAATGCTTTGCCCTGTCGAAATACCTACATTAACAAATCGCCCGGTTCCTGAATCGGTCAAAGGATAAGTTTCATAGGAACGGGAATCAATTGGCTTTTTTTCTACATCTACAGAGCCGATGTTTTCAGCTACATTTCTCACGTTAATCATTCCAAGAGCCGCACCTACAGCAGCGTAATTAGAATATTCCGAATCCAGTGCTGCGATATCTTTATCCTGTGCAATTACTACAGAGATATTAGGAGCGGCTTTCGTTCTTAAATCAACGAAATTATTAATCAGTATAGGAGCGTCCGTTCCTTTGCCTTCTATGATTACATAATCCAAGTCAATTCCTTCTTTTGCGGCTTCATCAACTAAAAGTGTCTGAATGCTATCCACTTCAGCCGGAATTGTGGAAAGGTCGTTTGTAAAACCGGCAAAGCCTACACCTTTGATGCTTCTGTGCTTTTTCAAGGTTGATATAGTAACATTAATTTTACTCTGAATGGTACTATTCGCTTCTACCGGAAGAATGTACAGAGTGCTTTCCGGTGCAAGTCTGAAATTTTCGGAAATATGATGATATGCCAAAGTTTGATTATTAGCATCAAAAGCTTCTGTAATTCCAAAAACTTCCGCATCTTCCGGTTGGATAAGTTCCTTAGCCTGACCATAGACTAAGGTAGAACCAGCGATACTCATGGCTACTACCAACAAAGAAACGCTGTCATTCGTTGGTGCGGTTCTTCCTAAACCGCCATTTTTCTTTTTAAAGGTTGTTCCCTGAAGCTTTCCCATTATTCAGAAATTTTAGTTTTGTATTCTGTGAGTGCCACTTTAAGGGTTGGAGCTTTCATATTTTCAGGCTCTAATTGGAAAAACAAAGTGAGTTCTTTCAATTTCTGATAATCTGCGTTTTCTATGTCCAGTTCCTGAAGCTCTTTAGTTTTTTCCGCCGTTTCGGCTTCTAAATCATCGGCATCATCGTCACCATCGTTTTTCTGAACATCAATCTTTCCGGTTTCAGCTTCAGTTCTTGTGATAGGATGATACTTCAGCTCTTTTTCTTTGCAGTGGATTTTCGCCCGGTTTTCATCAATGAAAACGTTCCCGTCTTCAGCGGCATAAACAATGTTTTCATCTTTATGTTTTTCCACATTAAAAACATAAAGCAGAGCGAGAGAAATAAGTTCTTTAAGTGATTTTGTAGTTTGCATTAGAATAATTTTTTAGTGATTATAAAGCGGATTCCGAATGCTGCAATTACACCGCAAAGCAGCCAAAAGACAATATTTCCTATTGCCATTTTTACCTTTTGAAAAGTGGTAAGTTCTTTTTCCCTGTACACAGGTTGGTAATTAATCTGCTGTTCCTTAATGAACTGTTGTTTCCAAGTGAAGAATAATTTTTCGGCTTCTTTTTCACAGTTTACAGTTAATAGACCGTTTTCTATATTGACCGTTGGAGGTTTTACAGACCTTCCCGAAATACTTTTAGGAGCAGATACAGCCTGATTAGGATTTTTATTATTGAGGGCTTCAATCTGCTTTTTAGATTGAACCAAAACAGGCTTACCATTCACACAATCAATGTATGCACTGTAATAAGAACTGTCTTTTTCGACAACCAAAACGGTGTCTTTTACGAATTCCGTTTTATGGATGATAGTTTCGTTTCGTTCTTCCGGGAACTGTTTGCTCTTGCAAGAAGTGAAGAGCAAACTTCCCAGTAAGAAAAAAGAAAATATGAAGAAAATTTGTTTCATGGTTATTATTTTAAGTCGTCGTATTTTTTTAGAATTTTGGCAATTTCCAAACACACTTTTTCATAGCTATTATCTAAGGCTTTCATATCCTCTTTATTGGTTATAAAACACCATTCATGAAGAACCGAAACACCTGATTTAGTATGAAGAATTGCGAGTTTGCCTCTTGCAGTTTTACTTTCCGGAATAACACCTCTATTCCGAATTCCCAAAATTTTACTGGTAACATCTGCTATCTCAAAAGCCATTTTATAAGATAAATCCTTACTCATATAGCTTTCATTACTTACAACACAGGTAGTACCTGATGCAATAGGACTTACAGCAGCGTCAAGGTGTGCTTCATAAAGAACCGATGCTGAACCGGGTTTGATAGTTCTGATTACTTCAGATAGAGTTTGATTATCATTGTCAGAAATAAATTTTGTTCCTAATGTTTTTAGGCTCTCATTGATTTTATTTCTGATTCGTTGATTTTCCTTATTTTCAAACCGACCATTATAAACAGCTCCGGAATCTTTATTGTGATGCCCTGCTAATGGAAATGTTACCAGTAAACTCATTTGGGTAATTTTAAAATGTTATTTAAACAGCTACTGAACGGATTGCTCCAAGACCTTCATCTTTCATTGCCACACATACCCAGTGCAGTTCAAAGCCGATTTCATGTCTTCTCATTGAAGGGTTTTGTGATTTTTCAATAGCATATCTTTCAGCAGTTCCCGGAGCTTTTGCCGTCATTGGAGCAAAGAATACTACAGAAGCCTCATATCCTGATGTTTGGCTGTCGTATGCGATTTTCTCACCGGCAGCAGTAAATTCAGGAGCATAAGTGCTTTCGTAAACTTTGAAGCCGTAGTATTTTTCGGCAATTTTACCTTCAGTATGATTTTGGTAACGGGTGTTGAACGTTTCATCCTGTTCCAGCAAATCATCTACATGGTCGGAACAAAGAACCAATACACGCCCTTTTTTAGGAACACCCAATTTGTCGAGTGCTTTTTTCATCCTTCTGAGGTCTTTCGTGATTAGGCGTTTTCTTCCTGTACCATCGTCTTCACCGGTGGTTGTTAATACCGGAGTTGTAGCAGTGTTGTTTTGCGGAGTAATTGAAAACAATGCGTGTTCAGCGGTAACGTCTTCTAATGTTTCTCTATGTTGAGTTTGAACATCATTCACTTTCTCATAAGGAAGTGCATACAGTTCATCGGTAGTAACCTCTGTGTTTTCAGTTTCGTATTTGTGGAGAGAAACTTTTAAATGTCCGTCTTCCCTTTGGCTGGAGTTGATTGGATAAATAGTATTATCAATCAAAACTTTCGGAGCGTTACCCTGAATAGGGATTTTGATAACATCGTTACCAACCCACTGCGGTTTTGAAGGGACAGCTTCAAGCCATGTGTGTTCGTGACGGAATTTTTTAATGAGCTCTATTACTGCGAGCTCATTTTTAAGTGCTAATGTACTTTTCGTTTTTGGCATGATTTAATTAGTTTTTAGATGATGCATAAGCTTCGTTTAACTTCTTTACGGCTTCCGGATCAGATTCGATTAGAACGTCCAAAGCTTTTGGGTCTTTTTCCAAATAATCGTCAAGTGTCCAGTTTTCTCTACCGGCTGCGTTTGGCTGTCCATCCGGTTTATCAATAATCTCAGCAGATGCAGGATTTACCCCTTTCATAGCAGCCAAAATTTCTTCTGTTTTTACTGAATCCTGCATGTGTAGAGCAACATAAGTAGCTTTCATATCCGCAGTGATTTTTTTGTCAAGAATGGCTTGATTCACCACTCGCTCAGCAGCTTCGGTTCTCTGCTTTGTTACACTCGCTTCAATAGCAGATGCATTGTCTGCTTTCGTTTTGTTTTCCGCAACTCTTGCTAAAACTTGCTCTTCAGTTGCATCAGCCGGCATTCCTAATGCGGCTCTCAATTGGTTGATGTCCATTTTATTTTTGTTTGAATTTTTGGCATTGGGTTCAGTTGGTTTAGGCTTCGGAATGTTAGGACATCCGCAGGCTTCCATCATTTCAATTACTGATTCATTGTAAGGGATATCATCTTCAGTAATTGTTTTAACTAATCCGATTTTCTGAGCAGCTTCAGCATTCATCCAATAGTTTTGCTTCCATTTGGCTTCTATTTCTGAATCTTTCTGATTGAATTTTCGGGCGTATGTTTTCCTGTAATCAGAAGTAATGTTTTTAAGATTAATCAGTTCGGCTTCGATTTCATCTTCGTTACCGTCTAATGAAACCATTGGCTTATGAATCATAAACTGAGTGGCTTTGTTTGCTTCTACGTTTTCAAATTCTGCGAGAATTCGGGTTCCAGCTGAAGCTACTATTGAACCTGTCTTAATTGATAAGTTAGGAAGACGCTTCAGCTCCGAGATAACATCAATAGCTTCGTACACATTTCCTCCCGGCGTAGTCAATAATAGTTCTGATGATGTAACACCTTTTGCGAGTGCTTCATCTACAATATTCCTTAAAGAATTAGCCATTTCACCGAACCATATTCTTCCGGTGATACTGAACTTTAAATGATTACTTGCTGTGGTAGCTTCAATGTTGAATTTGCCTTTCATTATTCTGAATTACATGGCAAATTTTCCACTGTTTTTTTTTCTGAAAAATCAGCGTTCTGAATTAGCAAATAATTGATTCTTAATTAGTAGGATTTGTGGTCTGATTTGAATTTTTGATTTTACAACACATTTTATTGAATGCAATTTTGCTTCATTAAATGTTCTTAAATGGCAAAGACAAAAGAAAAAAATCTCGCTTTTTCTTACTACACAAAAGACCATTTGGAGGCTAATGAAATAGCCGTCAAATTAAAGTTGCGTCCTAATACTGTGGGCGATTGGATAAAAAAAGGCGGTTGGAAAAAAATCAGAGATGCAAATCTTAATCAATCCGGAGAGCGGCTTGACCGCATTCAGCAGGTAGTAGATGATTTGGCAACCGAAAGACTCGAAATAATGAAGGAGATAAAAACAATTCCGGCAAAAATTCGGGAACTGGAAAACGATATCCGGGAAATACCAAATAAAAACATTACTGATCCAATGCGTGAACAGGTCTCACAATTGAAATCAGAATTGAAAGATTTGAAAAGGCAAACGGTTTACATCGATCAGGGAATTGCAATGTGGAATAAAACATTAGCAAGTTTTCAGGCAGAAAACAAAACCACACTCACCAAATACATTGAAATAATGGAAAAAATATTTGGTGATATGAGAATAAAAGATGAAAAACTGTATATGCAGACTTTAGACTTTCAACATACTCACATACTTGAAGCATCAGCCTTGTATTACTAATAGCGTTTAAATAGCGTTTAAACTTGATTTTAAACCGCTAAAAAACTTTTTACTACTATCAATATGAAAAGACAAGATAAGCAGGCTTTAGAGCGGTATTTAGAAAAGTTAGAATTTGCCCGTTCTGCCGGTTCACCCAATCCTAATGAAACAAAAAAAGAAAAAGAAGCGAGGATTGAAAGTTATAAAACCGATATAAGAGGAATGGTAGAATACTATTTTCCTCATTATGCAACTGCTCCCTGTGCTGATTTTCAAATCGAATTTGCAAATCTTGTAGGAAATCATAAAACCTTTAAGGGGTTCTGCCAGTGGGGACGTGCTTTAGCTAAGTCTGTGTGGAGTAACATTATTATACCATTTTGGCGGTGGGTTTGTGGTGAACCAGTATACTTAGTAATTATTGGTAATAGTCTTGATAAAGCAAAACAATTGCTCGAAGATATTCAGGCTGAATTTGAAGCAAATCCACGTATTATATCAGACTTTGGAGAACAACAACAAATAGGATCATGGGAAAATAAAAAATTTATTACCAAAGGTGGTTTTATTGGACAGGCTTTAGGAATGGGGCAATCTGTAAGAGGTTTGAGAGTTAAAAGCCAAAGACCAAATATGATTGTTTGTGATGATATAGAGGATAAACAACTTGTTAAAAATCCAAAAAGACAAAATGAGATTGTACGTTGGATTGAACAAGATTTGATTCCTACAATGGATGGAGAGTATCGTAGATGGTGGCAAGCTAATAATAGGTTTGCTCCTGTAATGATACAAACCAAACTGCAAGAAAAGCATCCGAAATGGATTGTTCATGAAATATGTGCTTATGATCCCATTACTTATAAACCTACTTGGTATCAAAAATATTCTGATGATTATTTTAGAATTTTAATAGAGGATCCTTTTGAGGGAATTGGAACACTTGCAGGAAATGCGGAATACAACAATAAACCCCATGTTGAAGGAAGTGTTTTTAAAGATAAATACTTTAACTGGACAGATATTTCAGCTATTGAATTTGATTCTATTGTAGGTCATTGGGATATTGCCTATGGCGGAAATGACACCAGTGATTATAATGCGGTTGTTGTGCAAGGTATAAAGGATAAAAAGTTTTATGTTATTGACTGCTTTTGTAAACAATCGAAAATGAAACCTGCTTTAGAATGGATGGTACATTTTCAAAGAAACTTACCCTCTAAAGTTCATGTTCTGTGGCAGTATGAAGCACAATTCTGGAATGATGAAGTACAAAGGACTATAGATGAAGTTGAAGATGATAACTCAATTAATTTAAGACTTGCACAACGTATAAACAAGGGAAATAAAGAAACCCGAATTCTAAGTAACTGTCTAAAAATTAAAAATAATTAAATAAAACACTGACAATCAATTTGTTATGTCGAATAAATTTTGTAACTTGTTGGTAACTAATCAAATAAGTTACTTTTATGAAAAATTATTCGAGCAA
>JASGDB010000126.1:0-5637 GCA_049841315.1 Bergeyella sp.
AAAAATCAAACTGAAACTGAAAAAGTTGAAAAAACTGAAAAAACTGAAAAGATTGAAGAAACCGAGAAAACCGGAAAAATAGGAAATCTTTTTGAGGATTTTGTTTCAGAAAACAAATCGGAAAATGTCATTAACCAAGAAAAAAAAGAACTGAATCTTACCGAAACTCAGGAAAAAATCGAGCAGGTTTTGTCAAAACTGGGCGAGGTCAAATTCAAATCTCCGGCGGTTTTGAAAGAGATTGAAAAATACACAAATTTTCAATCGCAAATCATCGATGAATCCAAAAATTTCAGCCAAGCCGAACTTGCAGATATTCATCAAAAAGCGGATAAAATCCTGCAATCGCAAAGCGAAAAAAACACGGAATATAAAATCCAAACCAAGCCGGAAATCAAGAAAAATATTCTCAAATATCAATTTGTCAAACCCGATGAAATCGTCAATACTTCGCTTCAAAACAGTTCGGAAATTTCCGAAAAACAGATTGAAGCATTTCGAGATACCGATTATGACGGAACGCTCAACAATCGCGGAAAACACTATGAATTTGCCAATTATATCGACGGAAAATGGATTCACGATTTTTATTATGCTGAAGGAAATATTTACAAAAAAATAGAGCAATTAGATGTTGACTTTGCAGATAGAAAAGCCCCTCCTTCGGAGGGGTTTGGGGAGGCTCAGTATGAGAAACAGAAGGCGTTACTCGAAAAAGTTCTGCCAAAACCGAAAACGTTAGATGAAATCATCATCAGTCCGAATCACGAGTTTGTGCATCAATTTGAAATCGGTTTGATTGAAAAAAATCGATGGAATCAGGAAAAACGTGAAATGGAAACTATTTCAGAAATGGAAACTTTGGCGGAAAAATTCAAAGATTTTGTCGGCACTTTGTCGAGTGATGCTTTTGCAGGTTCTTCGTCTTGGGAAGTCCGAAGTTTTGTCAATAACGAAACAGTTACAGGAAGTGATAAAGAGCGAAATGCTTTAATCCGAGAGCGAAGAAAAGCGGCTGCCAACGACTTGTTTTACAAATTTTTGAGGGAAGAACTTTCCGAAAATTTAAGGGAAAAATTCGTGAAAGATTTTAACCGGAATTACAATAATATTCACGTTCCGGATTATTCAAAATTTCCGTTGTTCTCAAAAATTCATCTCAATTTCAAGGGAAATCCGTTGAATTTAACCGAAGTCCAAAAAGCCGGAATCGGGAGACAAACCACAAAAGGTGTCGGACTTTTGGCACACGAAGTTGGTTTCGGAAAAACCTTGTCCGGAATTTTGTCAATGCACGAAGCGATGGAACGTGGAAATGCGAAAAGACCGTTGATTGCAGTTCCGAACGAAAGTATTTTGAAACAATGGGTCGATACAATTTTTGAAACGATTCCGAACGCAAAAGTCAATATTTTAGGGAATTTGGGGAAAGATTACGACCTTTCAAAATTCGATAACAAAGACGGGGAAATTACGCTTGTAACGTATGAAGGTTTTAATAATATCGGGTTTTCGGAGAATATTACCCAAAGTTTGGCTTCCAAATTTTCCTATATTTCTGAAAGTGAATTGAGGAGCGTAAACACCATCAGCGAAAGGGATTTTCAAAAAGAATTAGAAAAAGAACAGGAATTGGTTGGCAAAATGAAACGCGGAAAAATCTACGATTGGGAAGATTTCGGCTTCGACCATTTGACTTTTGATGAAGTTCACAACGCCAATCACATTGTCGGAAAAGTGCGGATTGAAGACCGAAGACACGCTTCCGATTTCCGTAGTCAGAACCAGCAAACCTCGAAATTGGGCATCAATACTTGGATGGCGGCGCAATATATTCAAGACCAAAATAACGGCAGAAATGTTACGCTGCTTTCCGCAACGCCTTTTACCAACAAACCTTTGGAATATTATTCGGTTTTGTCGTTGATTGCCAATAATCGTCTGGAAGAATCGGGATATTTCAACGTCAATACGTTTTTTGAAACCTTTATGGAAGCCGACAACGATATGGAAATCGATGCCAAAGGCGATGTGAAATTCAAAGCGAATGTGCGAAGATTTAAGAATAATTCCTTGTTTCAACAGCTTTTATCGGAGTTTATTGACATTAAAGGTGAAGAAGATAATCCCGAACTGAAACGCCCGACAAAACTCAACAAAGAGTATAAAATCGAGCAAAATGATTTGACAAAAGAACAATATGAAAATCTCAATGATAATTTCGATTATGAACAAAAAGGAGCGGTTCTTACCCATATTTTGAACGGAAGAAAGATTGCAATTTCTCCTTATTTATCGCCGTATTATGATGGTGAAAACCCGACTGCAAAAGAGTTTGTGGAAAATTCTCCAAAGTTGAAACAGACAATGGAATTAATTGCTCAAAATAAAAAGGACATTCCCAATTCCGGACAAATTATTTACTCCGAATTGGCGGTTGCAGAATTTCCGAAACTGAAAGAATATTTGATTGAAGAAGTCGGCTACAAACCCGAAGAAATCGGGATTATTACAGGAGCAACGAGCAAACCGAACCGTTTGAAAATTCAAGATGATTTCAATTCCGGAAAAATAAAAATCGTGATTGGAAGTGAAGCCATTCAAGAAGGAATGAACTTGCAGGAAAATACGACCGATATTTATATGCTTTCGTTGCCGTATAATTTTACTTCATTGCGACAAGTAGAAGGACGAGCTTGGCGACAAGGCAATAAAAACGAAAATGTGCGGATTAATTTTATGCTGACCAATGACAGTATTGATGTTTTTATGCTTCAGAAACTGCAATCCAAACAGGCAAGATATTTGGAAGCGATGAAAAAAGGAGCAGATGTTTTGGATATTTCGGATATTTCAACGCAAGAACTGAAAACCGCCATCATCACGAATCCCGAAACCCGTGCAAACATCGAAATCGAACTGATGAAAAAACGCATTGAAAGCGAGAAAAATAAATTTTTGGCAGATTCTGCTTTTGTGTTAAGAAAATATGAGGATTTTATAAAAGTTCAGGAGGAAGTAACCAAAGCACAACACAATTACAACCGAATTGAGGGCTATTCAAAAGAGGAAACCGAAAACGGAGAATACTGGAAAAGTCAGTTGCCGTTTTACCAAAAATCCATTGATGTAGCAAAGGTTTTGGTTCAGGAAAAAATTGCAGAACTTTCCGCAAAAGGCGTAAATGTAACAGAAATCGAACATCAAACGAAAGCAACCAATGATAGAATTGCTGAACTGGATGCAAAATTGGAAGAGCTTCCGGAAGTGAGAGCCGGATTGGTTTCGCAATACAAAGCGGAAAAGGAAAAGCAACTGGCAGACAATCTAAAAACGGATTATGTGAAAGAGCGGAGAGCGGAGAATGTTTCTATTTTCAAAGCAGAAAATATTGAAAATTATGAGGAGAAAAGTAATCTTTCGGTGCATCAAAATCGGAGTGAAAATGAGGAAAGGGAGGAAAAGGTGGGGTTTCAGAGGAGGAGGTGAATTTTGTCTTCATACCCTTGCCATATTTCACAGAATCACTACAAAAACGTGGAAGATTGTTCGCTGATTTATCGGGACTGCAAGGATTTGAACGAGTGGTTTTGCAATTTCAAATAATCGTCATTCGGATTATTCCAACCTCATTAAATCAAAATACATAAACCGATGTTTGTGGTCTTCGTCCGAATTGAGCAGGAACGTAAAATCGTTTTTCTGATACATTTCCGTTTGTTTCGGATTATTGTATGCGTCTAAAATCAGTAATCTGCAAGCGGGTTTGTGCTGCATAAAAGTCCAACCTTTGATAAAATCCAAAAGCTGGTGCGAAAGACCTTTTCCCTGATATTCTTTGTCAATGCCCAATCTTGTGATTTTTACGGCAGGATATTGGCGAATCCTTTTTTCGTTGGGCAATTTGATTTTTCGGTGGAGTTTGTTCCAGATATTGTTTTCGTAGCCCAAATCATTAAGGCAGTCGTTGGAAATAGAAAAGAACGCTACGATTTTGCTTCCTTCTTTGAACAAATAGGTATTTGTGATTTTTTCGGATTGAAAATTTTTAGAATCTTCTTTGAAAAACTCGTTCATTTCCTCGTCAGCACAATCAAAACCGGATAAGTCGTCATCTCCATTCAAAGAGGAAAAGGTAAAGTCTGATAAATCCATTGTTTTAGGCGTTTTTAGCCATAACTTTACCTACCAATGCGAAGATTTTGTTCTTTTTCGCATCGGATACTTTGTTTGCCTTGCTTTTGGATATTACAGCATTGAACCGCTTGGATTCTTTACCCTTTACAGCAGGAGTAATATTTAAGGTTGTTGCCATAATTGACGGTTTTTTAAAAATTGATTGTATGCAAATATACAAATTTTGTGCAAAAATTATATTAAATTGTTTCACAAAAAAAATTATTCATTCCATTTCCAAAACAACTGAAACAACCCAATTTCCCCAATGAATTCCCTTTCATTTTTCCGTTAAAAACAACGGCGTTTTATTGCTTCAAAACTGCGGTTTGGGCTTTTACGTTTGCAAATGTAGGACAGCATCATTCACGCAAAAAAATCTTTTTGGGTATCTAAAAAAATTCTCTCCGCTTGCGCTCCAACAATTTTTTCAGACACTCCTAAACTCTTCGAGCAAAAAGATTTCAAGCCCGATTCGGGGTTTCTGTTTTTCTCAAAAACGGAACCGAACCGGGTTTTGTGTGAATAATGCTGTCCTATCGTCATCGGCAAAGAAAAAGCCGGAACCTCAGTTGTACGAATCAATTCAAAATGCAGACGTTCTTTGACATCAACGGAAAAAATCAAAAGAAACAACAACAAAAAATTATGCTTTTACAATTTGGTAAAAGTAAAAAAAGAAGAAAGCCGAGTGTCCTCGATACCAAATCAATTCACTCGCAAATTTCAACCAACAAAAAAACTATCAATTATCAACAGACAACTATCAACTAAAACATTAACAATTTAAAAATCAAAAGATTATGAACACAATCGTAGGCAGAATTACCAAAAATGCAGAAATCAAAACAGTAGCGAACGACAGACAGGTCGTGAATTTTTCAGTAGCCGTGAATGATTATTACAAAAACAAACAAGGCGAAAAAATTGACCAAACCACCTTTTATAACTGTGCGTATTGGATAAGTTCCAAAATAGCGGAATACCTTACGACAGGGACTTTGGTGGAATTATCGGGCAAAATATCTTCGAGTGCGTGGATTGGCAAAGACGGCGAAATAAAATCGGGATTGAATTTAAACACTTCACGAATAAAATTTCACGGTGGCGGAAAAAAATCTAACGCAACAGGAAATCCGACAACGGTAAAACCGCAGGAAAACCAAGCATTTACCGATGATTTGGAAGATGATTTACCTTTTTAATAACAACAATATCAACAAGGCGGTTGCCCGACCGCCTTATTAAACCCCAATAAAAAAATGGAAGCACAATTTAATTTTCAAATCAAAAACCGAAAAGACAAGCGAGATTGGGAACTCATCGAAGTTTCCTATCAAATCTATTGCGAAAGAAACACGGCAATCCGCTATGCAAGGCGACTTTCCAAGATTTTCCACTCGGAAATCCGAATGACACAGGGAACAGAACCGCTGAAAACAAGCGGAACTTACATTTACG